>JAUNST010000031.1 GCA_030539095.1 bacterium | reverse complement strand
GCGCGTGGATCGGCTGGATCAGTCACACCAATATTGATGACTACTTTTTTCAAATTAGGCACTTGAAAAACATTTTTAATTTTCAATTCTTTTTGTAAAGCTGGAGCTACTTCTTGTTGATAGCGTTGTTTCAGTCTGTTCATAATTATTGCTTACTTTCCTTAATCACCGTTTTGGTTTTTTTGAAAATACGTTTTTTAACGCCATCTTCAATAATGTAACCAATTCTGTCCGCTTCACCTTTATCATTGATAATGGCAATTTTAGCTGTCGCCAAAGGACGTTCGAGTTGAACGATTTCTCCGGCTTTGCCTTGCATTTTACGTACGTGTTTGGTGTACATATTTGCGCCTACCACTACCACCTGATTTTTACGTGGTAAAACGCGAGTAATTTTAGATTTTTTACCTTTGTCTTTGCCACTAGTGACGATTACTTGATCATTAACTTTGAATTTCATATTAGAGTACCTCCGCAGCTAAATTAGCAATTTTAGTGAAACCATTGTTTTTCACTTCGCGTGCCACTGGACCAAAGACGCGAGTACCAATTGGATCTAAATTTTCCATAGCTGTAATAACTACGGCTGCATTGTCGCCGAAACGTACAAATTCGCCACCCGCACGTTTAAATTCTTTACGAGTGCGCACAACTACAGCTTTCACTTTCTCGCCTTTTTTAACGGTTCCGTTAGGATCAGCTTTTACCACTGAAGCCGTCACGACATCGCCAACATAGCCAAAGCGACGCTTAGAACCGCCATGCACTTGAATAACGCGAATTTGTTTTGCGCCAGAATTATCTGCAACTTGTAAGAGTGAACGAACTTGAATCATAGTTTATTTTTCCTTAGTTTTCTTAGTTGTCTTCTTGTCCTGGACTTTACTCTTGTCAGTTTTAGTTTTGCTTTTGGCAGCTGGAGTTTCTGAAGAAACTTTTTCCGGAGCTGGAGCGGCTTTGGCTGTCTTAGTTGGAGCCAAAACTTTGAAGGCTTTAGTTTTGCTCACTGGGCGGCAAGAAACAATAGTTACTTTTTGTCCAAGAGTTAAATTAATACCCTCGTCAACTTGACAAGCATATTTTTTACTGCGACGTAAATATTTTTTATAAAGTGGATGTTGAAAACGATTTTCCACTTCCACAGCGGCGGTATTCTTATTTTTTAAAGAAACGACTGTTCCGGTGAGGGTTTTCATATTATTTACTTTCCATTTCTCGCTCGCGCAAAATCGTTTTCAGACGCGCAATTTCGGTTTTAAAATTCTTAATCATAGCCGTATTTTTTAATTTATTAGCGCTTTTAGCTAAATAAGCACTTGTCAATTTGCTAGACAAAGTTTGCAATTCAGCTTCAATTTCTTGATTTGTTTTTTCGCGCCAGGCTTTTAATTCTTGATGTTTCATAAATTTAAGCTTCCTTGCTCACTAAAGTGGTTTTCACCGACAATTTGTGACCAGCTTTGCTAAAAGCTTCTTTCGCAGTTGCCAAATCAACGCCACCAATTTCAAAAATGATTGCGCCTGGTTTAACCACGGCCACATAATGATCAATGTCACCCTTGCCGCTACCCATTTTCACGCCGACCGGTTTTTTAGTCACTGGGCGATGCGGGAAAACGCGAATCCAATACTTACCCACTTTTTTAGTGGCAAAAGTAATTTTTTTACGGGCGGACTCGATCTCACGATCGCTCAAGCTGCCATGTTCTAACACTTTTAAGCCATAATCGCCGAAGGCGATGGTGTTACCACGCAAAGCTAGACCACGGTTTTTTCCGCGAAAGCATTTTCTATATTTTCTTTTCTTCGGCTGTAACATAATTTAATCCTTACTTTAATTCCTTAAAACAGTTGACCTGTATAAATCCAAACTTTAATACCGACATAACCAGATTTTGTGTGAATCGGCATTTCGAAGTAATCGATATTCGAACGCAAAGTTTGTGTTGGGATCGAACCTTCAAAATATTTTTCTGTGCGCGAAATTTCCGCGCCACCAATCCGACCAGCCAATTGAATCTTAATCCCTTTGGCACCAGCGGCAGTAGCTTTTTCTAAAGCTTGGGAAATAGCTCGACGATGCGGAAAACGTTTCACCAATTGATCGGCGATACGTTCTGCCACTAATTTTGCCGATAAATCAGGTTTTTTAACTTCTTCGACTTTAATATCGATTTTTGTTTTTTCACCTTTATTATCTGCTACTAAAGCTTCAATTTTCTTTTTCAGAGCTTCTAAAGAAGAGCCGCCTTTACCGATCACTACACCTGGTCGAGAAACAAAAATTGTAATTTTAAGCGCATTAACGCTGCGTTCAATTTCTGCTTTCACCAAACCAGCATTTTTTAATTCTTGATTAAGTAAAGCGCGCAATTTTTTATCTTGCAAAAGCAAGCTGCCGTATTGACCTTTTGGCGCAAACCACATCGAGCGAGCTGCTTGAGTGACGCCAACACGAAAACCGACTGGATTAACTTTTTGTCCCATATTATGCTAGTTCCTTATCAGCCTGAGTTTTTTTCAGACTCTTTTTTTCTTTTTTCTCCGCCACTTTTTTGTCATCTTGAGCTGGTTTCACAGATGTGGTTTTGCTCGGCGATGCTTTCGGGGCTTTTTCCGTTTTTTCAACTGAAGTTTCCTCTTTAGTTTTTAAAGTGACTGTGACGTGACAAGTACGTTTTTCGATTGCGTGACCGCGACCGCGACTAACGGCGCGCATTCTTTTAAGAACTGGGCCGTCGCTAACAATGATATCGCTCAAAACTAA
Organism: bacterium; assembly: GCA_030539095.1. Classification (GTDB taxonomy): domain Bacteria; phylum Patescibacteriota; class Microgenomatia; order UBA1400; family PJMF01; genus JAUNST01. Next base: position 5,658 of record JAUNST010000031.1, on the reverse strand, counting down.
TTGATCTACCGCCAATTTTTCATTATTGGTAGCATTAGCGATTGCTTGTTGCATCACTTTTAAAATTGCTAAAGAACTTCGACGTTGCATCACAGCCAGTTGGTCAACTGCTGCGGTTAAATCGAGTTTTTTCACTTGATTCGCCACTAAACGCACTTTGCGTGAAGATTGACGAATGTTTTTTTGTTGTGCCGTAATAATCATAATGATCCTCTTTAACAATAGTTTAAGTTTTGGTGAGCACCCGTTTGACGATTCTGCCGTGGCCTTTGAAGGTTCTTGTCGGCGCAAATTCGCCTAATTTATGACCGATCATCGTTTCTGTCACGAAGACATCCACGAATTTGCGCCCTTGATGCACACTAAAAGTGTGACCAATAAATTCCGGTGGAATTACGCTGGCGCGGGCCCAAGTTTTGAGCGCTTTCTTATCACCATTCTCTTTTTGAGCGAGAACTTTTTTAAGTAATTTTTCGTCCACGTATGGACCTTTTTTAATGCTTCTGCTCATAGTTTATTTAATCCTTCTGTCTTTGACGATCATTTTACTGCTCTTACTGCTCTTGCGAGTCTTATGACCAAGAGCTGGTTTGCCCCATGGAGTCTTTGGATGAGCCATACCGATACCGCTGCGACCCTCACCACCACCATGTGGATGAGCAGCTGGATGTTGAGCAGTGCCACGGACTCCTGGACGAATGCCGAGCAAACGTTGTCGACCGGCCTTGCCGAGTTTTTCATTTTTATGATCTTGATTGCTCAATTGACCAATGGTCGCTAAACAATCAAGTTTGAATAAACGTACTTCTTTGGAAGGCAAAAGTACTGTCGCAAATTTATCGTCTTTAGATTGGATAATTGCTCCAGCACCGGCGCTACGAACTAATTTAGCTCCGCGACCTGGCTCTAATTCTAGATTGTGGATCGGTACACCCAACGGCACTTGATGCAAAGGCATCGTATTGCCCGGTCTAGCTTCTGCATGTTCTTGGTGAACGATTTTGTCGCCCACTTTCATGCCTTCTGGAGCTAAAACATAACGTTTTTCGCCATCGGTGTAGAAAACTAAAGCAATAAAGGCGGATCGATTCGGATCATATTCGATTTGTTTAATGACACCTTCCACGTTCACTTTGTCACGTTTAAAGTCAACAGTTCGATAAAGACGTTTCACGCCGCCGCCACGATGACGGACAGTAATGTGGCCTTGATAGCCGCGTCCTTGACGTTTTAAATGACCTTTTTTGAGTAAAGATCTTTCTGGTCTACCAGCATAAATACCGGATTCTTTCACGTCAACGCGATTTCGACGACCATTAGTTGTTGGTTTGGTTTGCTTTAACATAAAATTACTCCGCTGTACCTTCTTCTAACTCAAAAAGCTCGATTTTTTGGCCTGGTTTAAGTTTGACAAGGGCCTTTTTGTGTCGAGCGCCGGTGACGGCAAGCCGCTTCCGACCAGTTTTTTTGCTGCCGCGATAACCTAAAACGGTATTTACGGATTCAGCTTCAACTTTAAAAAGTTCTGTAATCATTTTTTTAATTTGATTTTTTTCTGCGTTTGCAGCCACTTCAAAAACATAAGTGTTTTCTCTATCCGCTAAAAGCAAAGTTTTCTCGGTAACAATTGGACGTTTGATAATAAAAGTATTATTCATGATTATTTTTCCTCCCCGAGCAAACGTGCAGCTAAAGCTTGAGCGCCAGCGGTGCTGAAAATGATTTGATCAGCATTGACGACTGGCAATAAACTTAAATAGCGAGCTGTAATCAAATAAACTTGACTTAAATTGTTATAACTGCGCATTAAATCAGCATTTTTCTGATCAACGACTAAAAGCACGCGAGCATCGTTTTTCAAACTTTCAGCCAAAATTTTAGCGGCAGTTTTGGTTTTACCGTCAACTTTAGTGAAAGCATCGTCTACAAAAATGTGATCTGCTTGTAAAGCCAAAGCGGAAAGCAAAGCTTGTTTCTTCATTTTTGCACTTAATTTAAGGTTGTAATTTTGAGTTCCGGTCGGGCCGTGAGCGACACCGCCGCCAACAAAAATGTTTGGAGTCTGTGCGCCGTGGCGAGCATTACCGGTACCCTTTTGTTTAAACCATTTTTTCTTAGTTCGATTAATTTCGCTGCGAGTTTTAGTTTTAGCAGTGGCTTGACGCTGATTGCTCAGAAACACCCGCACTGCTTGAGACACAAGTTCTTGTTTAACTTCGCCAGCGAAAAGGTTTTTGTTAAATTCTGCGGCTTTTTGCATAAATTAGGCTTCCTTACTTTCCTCTGGTTGAGTTTCTGCGGGAGTGGAGTCGGCCTCAACTGGTTTTTCTTCAACTTTTTCCTCTGGTTGAGAGACTGGAGCCTCTTCTTTAATACCAGAAGCTTTTTTATCTAAAGCAAAATTCTTTTTTTGTTTATCGGTAACGACAATCTCGACCAAGGAATCAAAAGATCCCGGAATAGCGCCAGTGAGCCACAATTCTTTCGTCGCATCATCGTAATGAGCAATAGTTAAACCGCTCACAGTTTTGCTGACATTGCCAAAATGACCAGGCATTTTTTTACCGAGCCAAACGCGACCAGGAGTGGTGCGGTTACCAATAGAACCAACTGCACGCCAACGATCGGATTGACCATGAGTTTTAGGACCACCGTGGAAGCCCCAACGTTTGACGGCACCAGCAAAACCGCGGCCTTTTGTGGTGCCGCGGACTTTTACAATAGAACCGATGGTAAGGATTTCTGTAGCTGGCAAAATACTGCCAACAGCCAAATCTTCATTTGTTTGCAAACCTTTAATTTGGCGTACACCCTCTTTTAAACTTGCTTTTTCCAAGCGAACGCGCAAAGGTTTACTCATGTTTTTGAGTTTTTTAGCGCCGTAACCGATTTCAACAACCTTTTGATCTGCCCATGAAGAGGCTAATTTTTTATCAGTTTTAACGCGAACAGTTTTTTCACCCACCACGTAGTTAGGTTCCACTTTTAGTTTGGTGATTGCCAAACGTCGACCCTGCTTATCCCAAGCTTGAGTCATGGTTTTTTTGGTGGCAAAGATAGTCTTGAGCATAATCTTAAATTTCTAAAAGTTACATTTTCACTTGAATATCAACGCCAGCTGGCAATTCTAAATGAATTAAATTATCAATAGTTTTTGGGGTTGGTTCAATGATGTCGATCACACGCTTATGAGTGCGGATGACGTAATGCTCTTGCGCATCTTTATCAGTATGCGGAGAAGCTAAAACAGTAAACCATTTTTTATCGGTTGGAAGAGGCACTGGTCCAATGACCTGTGCGCCAGTGGTGAGAGCAGTATCCAAAACTTTATTGGACGCTTCATCGATGACACGATGATCGTATGACTTAAGGCGCACACGAATTTTGTAAGCGCTATTTTTGTCGTTTTTTGTAGCCATAAATTCCTTTTCCGGTAGGCAAACCGATATTCCCCCGTCGCTTCCAATCGAGTTTTTTACCGATTATCTCGACGAAGTTTTCTTGTTTTGTTAATAAGAACGGCGATTATAACATGCTTTTTCAGATTCGTCAAGACTTGTGCGCTGTCATGTCTCAAACAATAAATTGGAAAGTGTGACGCTAGAGTTTTGCCTGAGAAAAACCGCCTAGAAATCTTTAATTTTCCTATGTTCCTGCAACATACACCGCAACTGGTGACATTTGAGCAGGTGTGCTCTGAATTAGGCAGAAGAGAGCTTGCATTTGTAAAGAGTTAATTAAGATATATAATTGATGCAAAAAAGAGTATGAAAATAGAAAAAAATATTTTAGTTGCTTTCGTTTTGAATTTAACTTTTTCTGTATTGGAATTAATTGGTGGCTTTTTTACTAATAGTATTGCGATTATGTCCGATGCTTTGCACGATTTCGGTGACGCTCTCAGTATCGGGATAGCTTTCTTTTTAGAAAGGAAAAGTCAAAAGAAGCCTGATACAAGATATACCTACGGTTATGCCAGATATTCAATTTTGGGAGCATTAATAACGACAGTGATTTTGATTACGGGTTCGATTTTAGTGATTTTGGCTGCGCTGCAGAGATTAAGCAAACCGGTGGCAGTAAACTATCAGGGAATGATAGTGCTAGCGATTTTTGGAGTAATAGTGAATTTTGGAGCAGCTTATGCCACTAGTAAAGGGGATTCGCTTAACCAGAAATCGGTTAATTTACACATGTTGGAAGATGTTTTGGGTTGGGTGGTGGTTTTAGCAGGCTCGATCTTGATGCACTTCACGGATATAACCATGATTGATCCGTTAATGTCAATTGGAGTATCAATTTATATTTTAATTGGAGCAGTGAAAAATTTATTGTCGGTAATGGATGTGTTTTTAGAGAAAACGCCGGCGGGTTTGTCGGTGGCAGAAATTAATGAACACTTGAGCAGTCTTGCTGATGTTGTTAATGTCCATCATTTGCACCTATGGACTCTTAACGGAGAAAGCAATTATGCAACAGTACATGTAAAAGTGAAGACGATTAAAAAACAGGATCAGTTAAAACAGATCATCCGTCAGGAATTAAGGCAGTGGAAAATAGTACACGCTACAATTGAAATAGAAGGTGAAAATGATGAATGTAGCGAACAAGAGTGTAGCGTGGTATTAAGTGAGATCGAACATCATCACCATCATTAAACAATTTCAGGATAATAAAGAGTAATTTTCAGTTTTGAGACAGCGGACTGGAAAACCAGCGAATTTGTCGTAATAAGACGTAAGATAAACGTTGGTAGCAAGAAAACCTAAATTTCTAGCATTGATTGAATTTAATTCGTTACTTGACCAAAAAAAGCCAATTCCGTTTTGATCGCCAAGTTCTCCAATGGCGTTAGATAAACCAGAGTAGAGACCCAGGAAACAAAAGGTTTAAAGTCCATGAGAATGGACATGAGTTAAAAGTTTTCAGTTTTAAGACAGCGGATTGTGAAGCCGCTGAACTTGACGTCGTTGCTCGACGAGTAAACAGAAGTAGAATTGAAGTACAGTTTACGAGCGCCGACAGCACTGCTGCTCGTACTGGACCAAAAGTAGCCGCCGCTACCCTGACTACCGAGCTCTCCAGAAGCATTGGAGTCACCAGAGTAGAGACCCAGGAAATCTAAGGTTTTAAGTCCATAAAAAAAGGACTTTTATAAGTTAAAACTTCAGTTTTGGAGACAGCGGACTGACAACCCGAAGAATGAGCCGACATTAGCCATGAAATTGGCAGTAGTAGAATTAAAATATAAGCTATAAATACTTATGGCACTGACACTTGTGCTGGAACAAAAGTAACCACGACTACCTTGACCACTAAAAACTCCATTAGCACTTGAGTAACCAGAGTAGAGACCCAGGAAACTAGGGGTTTATGCCTTTACAGGCAAGTAAAATTTCAGTTTTGAGACAGCGAACTGACAACCCGAAGAACTTGTTGTCGTAGTTCGTCGGGTACGCAGCAGTAGAATTGAAGCCCAGAGTACGAGCGAGGACAGCATTGCTGCTCGTACTGGACCAAAAGCCACCGCCACCGCCCTGACTATAGAGCCCTCCGGAAGCATTGGAGAGACCAGAATAGAGACCCAGGAAATTGTGGTTTTATGCCTTAAAAGGCAAAACCACATAAAAACAGCAATTTCTTAAATACATAGATACG
>JAUNST010000058.1 GCA_030539095.1 bacterium | reverse complement strand
AAAAAGCTTTTAATCAGTGAACGTATAAATTGGGGATATTTTTTTTGATAATGTTTGTCGTAATATTGCAGCATAGTGCTATAAAAATAAGTATTACTTTTTTGCTTAACGTCTTGATTAGCATTTTCAATGCCAGATTTATTTTTATGATGAATAATGGTTACTTCTGGATCGTAAATAACGGAAAAACCAGCATCACGGAAGCGCTTGCACCAATCTAAATCTTCGCCATACAGGAAAAAGTTTTCATCTAGTGGTCCCACTAAATTTAAAGCTGGTCTAGCCACCATCATCGCTGCTCCAGAAATCGCCTCTACTGGATGAATTGTATTTAAGTCTAAATCGCTGCGATGATAAAGAGCGAAAGGTTTAAATTTAGGGAAAAGTTTTTCTAGACCAATGAAATAAGTGAAACTCGCCCATAGAGTTGGTTCGCCGCGATGACAGGCGGGATCCACTTGACCATTGGTTAAAAGTAATTTTGGACCAATCATACCTGCTTCTTTGTGTTGGTAAAGATAATCAACTAGGAAATCTAAATTACTTTTTTCATCCAATTGTGTATCAGAGTTTAAAAGCATGACGTAGTCAGCATTTGTTTCTTTAAGTGCTAAGTTATTTGCTTTAGCAAAACCAAAATTTTCTTCTGCAATAATTAAATGAACCCAAGGAAAGTTTTCTTGAGTCATGGCTACAGAATCGTCGCTGCTTTGATTGTCAACCAAAATAACTTCTACTTTATTTTTGCTTTTGTGCAAATAGAATTCTTCTAATGAAGTAAGAGTTTTTTTTAACCAAAAGCTGCCATTGTAATTAACTAAAATAATTGCTAGTGTTTGTTTTTTGTTAAGAGTTTTTGCCATTATTTTCCTAAGCTTAAATAAACTTCATCTAGTTTTTTTGCAATTAAATCCCAATCAAAATTTTGCCGGACAAAAGTTTGACCTTGATGCGAAAGTTTTTTCTGTAAAGATTCATTTTCTAAAAGATTAAGCGTAGTTTGAGCTATCTCTTCAGCTTGATTGGCGATTAAAACTTCTTCGCCATTTTTAACGCCTAAACCTTCTACGGCAATACTAGTGGCGATAATTGGCGTGCCAGAAGCCATAGCTTCTAAAATTTTATAGCGCGTTCCTTTACCAGAAAAAACTGGGGCTAATAAAATATGGGCGCCAGAAAATGCTTCGCGAATATCTGGTACTCGTCCAGAAACTTCAATTTGCGTATCATGATGAGCGTAATTTAGAATTTGTGGTGTGGGCGCATTGCCGACAATCCATAATTTAACGTCCGGTCTTTTAGCTTTAATCAAAGGCCAAACTTTTTGAACTAAAAATTGCACTGCTTCCACATTGGGCAGCCATTTAAAAGTGCCAACGGATAATAAAGTAGGAGTTTTTCTTTTAGCGAATTTTTTTTGGGCAAACCAACTGGTATCTACTCCATTTGCGACTACACTAATGGGGGTTTTGTGACCGATTTCTTTTTGAATAAAAGTTTTATCTTCCTCGCTCATGGTGACGAGTTGATCGCAATTTCGCCAATAATATTTTTCCCAATATTTAATTTTTTTAATATCAATATTTAACAATGGTCGAAGAAATTTCAATTTAATATTTTGAGCGAAACTTTCATAACCTAAATACTCAATTGTCTGCTCTACTAAAATTACTGGAATATTGGTTTGCGGAATATGCGGCATCATATAAAATGTTTCCGCATGAATTAAATCGTAATTATCGCTGGCTAATTCTTCTCGAATGGCATCAATCACTTGACCAACATGATTACGAATGACTAAAAAAGGATAAGTTGAAAAAGCTGTCCGAAGAATATTTTTAACAGTAAAAGGTTTAGTGGAACGTTTAAAAACGCGGACTTTATGACAATACTTTTCTAGTTCTTTGATATATTGCTTTTCTTCGTCGTTTTTAATTAAAGAAAAAAGAGTGATTTCGTGCAACTTGGCCATTTTTTTTAGCAAATTATAGGTGCGAATCTGCCCGCCAGAAAGTAACGGATACGGTAGATATGGCGTCAGCATTAAAATCTTCATAACGTTTTTGCGGCCTTGCTAGCTTCTAGCGGTTGGTTGAGATCAATAACAGTAAATTGTTCATTACTGATAACGGTTTGGTAGTTTGTCATTAATTCCTGAGCTTCACTTTCCAAACTTGTAGTGACGTAATAATCGGCTCCTTGAGCAATTCTCTGCTCAATTTTGCCGCCGGCTGTCCAACCGTAGCGATTAGTTTGGTATAGAAAGGCGGGGTCGTTGCTGTACGGCGCAATTACTAAAGCATCTTCTGGCAAATTTTGATCGACGT
>JAUNST010000030.1:6520-9437 GCA_030539095.1 bacterium | reverse complement strand
TTGCATTAATTGGTCTAATCTGTCTTGGTATGCTGTCATTTAATTTCCTTTCATTTTCTAGGCACTGTCTTTAAGAACCCTAAAATAGACGGATCTGCTAAACTAATTGTTCTGTTCTTGGTTACTCGTCTGTCGTTGTTGTAGTTGCTCTCAATCAGTTGAGCAGTACCGTCGGGGTTAATCTTGGCAATCGTGGCCACGTGACCGTATTTTCCGCCGTTAAACACGATTGAATTGCCAACTTGCGGCGTGTCATCACCAAGATAGAAAGCATTACCGTTTTTAACATGATTTGCTAGTTGGTTTTTCTTGTCTGTTATTGTGTTACCAATGGTCCAGTTTTGCCCGTTGGGAAGTGTCGTGATGCGCTCCGAAAACCACGCACATTGACCAGATAGACCGCCTGGCGCAAATTGATAACCATTTGGAATATTTACATCAAAACTTGCTCCTGTATCACCAATTAAAGGCTGTCCAGTTGCCTGATCTATTTGCGGGATTTGTTGTGGTTGTGGCTCTTGAGCCTGTTCAGAAGTTTCAACTACTTTTGGCAGTTCACTCATAACAGTTGGTCTGTTTTCTTCACCTTTAACGCCGCTTGCGACCCCTCTTGCGGCTCCAACCAAAGCGGGTAAAACAAGTTCACCAGTTTTTACTGTTTTATTACCAACCTTAAACTCGCCCAAATCTGGTGCTTGATAAGTTCCCTCTCCAATTTGATTAGCAGTTTGTAAAGCACCACCAATTAAATTGCTTGGTAATTCATTCACTGCAAGCAAAGTTTTAATTACGTCTGGAGTAGGGATATTTTGCAAAATAGGAGTGGCTTTCCACATTGCGGTGCCAACACCTTTAGCAACACTCTCAAGCGCAGTTGGTTTTTCTTTTGTTGTCTTATTTTTCAAGTGTTCAGCAATCTGGTCATCAGTAAAACCAGCCTCTTTTGCCGCCCTGATGCCAAAACCAGCACCTTTAGCAATTAAATGCTCTTCTATCTGTTCATCAGTAAACCCTGCCGCCTTTGCGCCTTTATAATCAAATGCCATAATTACCTTTCAATTTAATTGATATAGTTTTAGCCGTATGATATAATGTGCCTATATATGAAAAAAACAATTCTTTTGACATCTTTAATCTGGTTTTTGATAACGATAATAGTGTTTTTATATACCAATACATACGCAAATCTTTATATTGGTCATAATGCCGAGTATTGGCACAGTTTGTCGAGCAGATGGTATGATCAAAACTTAATGTGCGAAAGAAGTCTAAAAGCATTTTCAATTTACCAAAGCATAGTTGATGAAAGTAATTAATTTTTTTCATTAATTATTAAAATCAGAGATTGGTTGACCATTACTATTTACTATCTTTGATCTTTCGTTGTCCCCATAGCTTGTCCCAATGTAGTTGCTAACCTTTTCTTGGTCCAAACCACTCGTGGTTTCTATTTCATTTATAAATCTATCTAAAGCCTGATCAAAATCTTCATTAGATAAGTTTCTTGTTAATCCAGCATTTGCCGCCGCCGCAATAATAGCACGCTCCTTATCTGAAATCTGCCCTTGCCCTTTCATGGCTTGAGAATACTTCAACTGAAGATTACCAATCATAGAGTCATACAAAGCCTTTGCCTTTGTATAGTCAGCTGTCCCCCAATCTCCTTTTCCTGTTCTCCCAAATAAAAACCCAGGACTTGTAATGCCATGAGCCTTAGAACCCATGTTTTGAAGCTGGTATGCCATTGAGAGCGTTCTTGCAGCTGTATCATCTACTGACGTAGCTTTTCCCATGTCAATTCCGAGGGCTCTTAATTGTTCGTCTACTGGCTTAGTGTCGCCCCCTTGTTCGGCAATTGAAGCTCTAGTCTTTAATAAATCATCTATTGAAGTAGCGCCTCCCCCCACAACATTACCATTTTCATCAACGCTTAAACCTTTAAGATTTAATTCGTGCTGCCTTTGCTTTTCATTTTCTGCTGTTTGGAATTCTTGTTGCCCTAACAATTTTAATAATTCGTTAGTTTCGCCACGAGTTGTTTTATAAGCGTCATTTAAGGCTGAAGTGCCATAAGAAGCCTTTTGAAGTCCCGATAAAGCTGATAAAAGATTGCCAACTCCTGCTTGTCCTGTTCCGGCAGTAGATAAAACTGCTTCTCGGTCTTGCGTTCTTAAGTTTTCAGCGATTTGCTGTTGCTCTACCAACTTATCACCAAGTGTCTTTTCTTGTTGCATTAATTGGTCTAATCTGTCTTGGTATGCTGTCATTTAATTTCCTTTCATTAACTGCTGTTTCCAACAGTCCTAAAGAATTACCTAAATTACCTTGACCAGAGCGAGAGCGCAGATTTGCCTGTGCTTGTTCTTTGAGTGCTTGTCTAAAAACCCTTTTAAATTTCTACTATTGTAGATTAAGTTTTTTTGTATTGCTGACAGTAAGTCTAAAAACCCTTTTAAATTTCTACTATTGTAGATTTCTTGCGATTCATTCCACATTTGAGGTACATAGTTTTCAACAAATCCAGTTTCTTTGCCTGTGGCGTTGACCACTTTTTCGTATAGATCGTTGTATATGTTGCGCATATCGATAATTGCGTCATCGTATTGGTAAGGATTTTCTAGTCCAAGAGCAGCGGCTGTCTCTTCTGTTGGATTCTGCATATATTGAGTTATTTTCCATGCCGTTTGTGCGTCTGGATTGCCAAGAGCATCGTCAACTTGCTGAGCTAGATTATTTGCTTCAATACTTCTAGTGAATGTTTGCGATCGCCATGTATCAAATGACTGACGATCAGTGTCACTTAAAGAATCAAGTGGATTAATTGCGGATTTTGTTTCTTTCCCTATTTTAGCTAATTTCCCATCTGTTTTTTGGTTGTAAAAATCCAAATTTTCTTGTATTTTTTTGTCAAAATCCA
>JAUNST010000030.1:0-6510 GCA_030539095.1 bacterium | reverse complement strand
TTTTCTGGTATTGCTTCTGTTGCATTGCCTTTAATTTTAATATTCCCCTCATTTTCTGCCTGTTCAGTTAATGAATCCCAATAAGTATCGCTGTTTTGTTCTTGGTTAGCATTGACTTTTGCTTGATTTGATGGTATAATAGGTGCATTAACAACGCTTTGACCATCAGAAAGATTGGTGGAGCTGGGGACCGAGCCGTTAAGTCGGCGTGTCGATGAGGGTTGTCCGCCGCCCTCCAAAGATTGTTTGTTAATATCTCCTATATCGTTAATGTAGACGCTTTTTACCGAGCCATCTCCTTGGTATTCTCCAATATAAGCGGTATTAGCTGTTACTCCGTCACTATTAAATTTTGTGCTTGCTTGAATATGAGGAAATCTTGTTGATAATACTTTAGAGTTATTGTTGTATAAGGCACTGTAAGCTACGTCAGCAACCTGATCAGGTGTCATTTTGCCAATATCAATGCGTTTTGATTGAAGTTTTTCTATGACATTAGGATGGACATACAATTCTTGATTTTTAATTGGCTGAAGTCCATTCTCTTCTCTAATAGCATTGATTTGAGCAAACTTTTCATCGGTTTAGAAGATCCATTTTCGAGTGCTTTTTTGAGTTCATATTGTTGTGTAGTTCTTTTTGACCCGTCTGCACCTTCGACGAATCCATTTTTGTAATTTTGATTAAAATCTATCATCCCCCTTGCCAAACTTCCTGCTTGTCCTACTGCAGCTCCTCCACCACCAAAAATTGCATTTCCAGCTAAATCACCCGTAAAGCGTTCTTTATATCTCTCTGAAAAGGTTTTATCTGTATTAAGCCTTAATTTATCATCAAGGGAAAAAGCAGCTGTTTCTAGTGGACTTTTTAATCCTTCAACCAATGCTGATTTACCAACCACTTTTAGGGCATTTTTAGTGGCGGCACCATATTGACCTGCTCTTGCTAACTTCCCAGTTGCTTCACTTGCTTTTGCAATTGCTTCTGGACTTAGCTTTGATAGCTGAGACCATGGTAGTGCTTTACCAACTTTGACAATTGCAGCATTACTTATAGCATTGGTTGCTGGTAATAAATAAGAGCTTTTAGCTCCAGACAAAGCGCCTTCTTTAGCTCCTTTGAGTCTTTCTCCTGATTTTGCCGTAACGGCCCCAATGGTTGCTCCTAAACCTGTTCCAAAAGCTGTGTTTTTTAAAACTGAAGCAGCTTTTTTTGCCACAGTATTACCACTAGCCAATGGGGCTGTTAAAGCTAAACCATACGCTGTTTGGCCGATGTCTTGTAGAGTCCGTTCTCTGTTAGTTCCTTTAATTCGTGAATTACTGTCACCAATTTCGACTGCTAATTTTAAGATGTGTCACCATTTTTCCATTCTGTCGCTTTTCTCCAGCTTTTGTGCGGCTGGTTTTCGCCATTTTTCTCATAAAATAAAACCATGCCTACTGCGCCAAGCGCCCTTAAGAGCCCAGTTAAAATCGTTGTTAACGATTTAATGCAAAGCGGTTATACTTATTACTTGACCGAACCAACAGGGCAAAATTTTCACAAAAAATTTTGCCCAGAACTCACACCGGCACAAATGTTAACCTTAGGCGTTTTTGGTGGCAAATATATGACCGATTGCACAAAAGAGTTTCCCTCTGCTTGGTTTGCCCAAGCTCGCTTGTGTCACCAAAAACACGATCCGAAACTAAATTACTTCGGCGTACTTGCTTCTCAACCTCTCTCCGTCTGGCGTGCCAAAGGTTGGATTCATCCAGATGATCCGCGCGGTTGGTTTCAGTGGTATTGTCGCTATTATTTCGGTCGCCGCCATCGCGATGACCTCAGACAAATTTATCGCTGGCGACAATTCAATCGTCATCTCGCTCAATTGCGGAAAAACTGTCTTCCTCAAGATTTGAATTGTCGCCCAAAACAGCGACAAGCGCTTTTACAATGGGCATATAACAGTTTGGGTGTCTAACTACATAGTCATGAAAATAAGCTATTGATCAATCTTTGCTGGAGCCGGGAAATTGATTTTCTTTAACCCAAAAAGTTATCGTCCCTTTCTCAATATTAAGAAGAAGATTGTTGCCCAGAAAACTGATCTTCAAGAATCTGATAATGTTCTGGAAAAACTTCTTTCATCATTTCTAATAAATACTGAACATTCTTTTGTGCCTCTGGCACCAAAGACGGATCAAAGCCGTCGCCTGTGATATGTGACTGGTCGTTGGTGAATTTATAAATTGAAGTTTTTTTGTTCTCGTCAAAAGTTAGTTTTTCCATTTTCTCATAAGAATTTTCACTACTTGGTACACGAAACATTAAAAAAGTATCAAGAACTTTTCTCGCGATATTCGGTATGTGATATACGGAAGCGATACTGCCGTTCGACTTAAATGTGTATAACACCTTAAATAAATAATGGTATTCGCTTTCGTGATCTTTCAGTTCTTTATCAAGTTCCGAAATAAATGCTGTTCTACCGCTAACCGTCGTATATTGGTTTTTAATCATATAATATTGATGATTTTTCGTTCTGTTCAACCAATTTAAAATAAGTTTCAGAAAATTAAAATTGTGCGTCAAAATGAAAATTTGTTTTGCATCTTTTACCGCATTCTTTAAAAAAGCAAAAGCTTGAAATAGTGAATTTGAATCAAGACTTGAGATAGGATCATCCACAACGATTATGCCATTTGCTACATCAAAATTTTGGTCTTTCAAATGTACAACGAAATATACAAACGCAATAGCTGTTTTCTCACCTTCGCTTAAATTCTTGACAGTTACGCCACTACGCTTAATAACATAGCCACCCTCTAAAGCTACTTCAAAAGTAATCTCATTTCTACCTAAAAAGGTTTGCAATTGTTTATTAAGTATGTCGCAAGCTTTATGTTCAGACGAAATCGTATTTTTATTCTCAGCTGTCTGTTCCTTTAGGGCTGCAATTCCAATAGAAGATGATGATTCCTCCCCATTTTGTAGTCTTGAAATTTCTCTTTCACATGCTTTGATCTCTAAATCAAAATTTTTTAATTCTTCAAAAATTTAACTAAAATATTGTTATTTTATTAAATAATAAGACTTATATTTCTCTGTCTGGAAATTATCACTCTTTTGATTCTGCTGTTCTATGATTTCATTTATAGAATCAACAGAGGATCGAAAATTATTGTCCAATGATCTTGAAAAAAACACTTCTTCTGTAGTTTTTTGTTTTTTAATATTCAAAATCTTAACCATAGTAGACAGCTCGGTGCAATAATTATCTTTTTCTTGGTTGTAGGCTGTGACTCGTGATGTAAACGATGTTTGTAAGTCTGAATAGAATTGAGCTTTGTCTGGTAGTTGAATTCCTTTTATCGTCTGTATGATTTGTTGAAGGTCAGTTATTTTCGCATCTATTTTCTCTTTTAGTTTCTTGTCTGCTTCGTTGAAATGACCCAACAATGCTTCAATTCTGCCATTTGGTATGTCAGAGCCACAAAATTCGCATTGTTTACTGTCTTTAGTGTGCAAAGTTAATCCGTGTTCAACCCAAGCTGAGATATCATGATTTTCAACAAGTCTACTAATGACATTTATTTTAACTGTTTCTTTGCAGATACTTATAACGTCATCATAAGTACCAGACAAATCTAAGTCTGAAGTAAAGTTGATTTCTACTATTTTATCTTTCTGCTCCCGCTTAATAATTGTTTGTTGTTTAGCAACCTCATCGGCACTTAAAATTTTTTTTTCTGTGATAAATTGAAAGTCTTTTTCAGCATCTGGTTTTCTGTAATTTCTTGTAGATGATCCAACAAGATTTGCTCCAATGATTCTTGCGACTTCGGTAAATTTATTTGCTTTGTCAAGCTCTTTTCTTGTTTTCTCAGCTTCTTTAGTATTTTTTTGAGTTTCAAGATTTATTAAAGTTTCTTCATCAGTTTTGATTTTGTCAGCAATCTCTTTATTTTCCTCTCCAAGAATAAAAATAGGATTTGCCTTACCACTTAATAATTGTATATTTTTCTGTATGTAATCTTGATTGAAAACTCGTATTTTCTGGTTGAATTGAGCATTTTCTTTTATGTTTCCATTTTCGTATTCAATTTCATATTTTAGGTCTGAAAATTCTGATGAATTGCCGTCTTCAAGACACGCAAATAACTTTGATAAGGTTGTTTTACCTGAGCCATTCCAGCCATACAAAAGATTATATTTGCCAAAATCATTCAAAGAATTATCCCAAGTGTAGTCGGAAAACAGACCAAGATTTTTAATTTTCTTTAACTTCTTAATCATACTTTTTGCATCACAAAATCTTTTGCTCTATTTTTTCGGCTAATGATTTTTCTTGCTTCTTTTTTTTATCCAATGTTTTTGATGTTATAAAACTTATTTTAACAATTGATTTTGGTTTACACCCAACACTTTAATAAATCTTAATCCATTTAGACGAAAGCCAAAAATTGCGGAAGCGGTGAGACTCGAACTCACGATGGGTTGCCCCGACAGTTTTCAAGACTGTTGCCATAGCCGCTAGGCGACGCTTCCAAATAACTTTTTAAATTTTATACCACTTTTATATTTTTTAATTTCCATTTCTCTATTAAAAGCTTCGCTTTTTGTGTTAAATTTTTCAAAATAAATAATTTCCCACGGTGCGTTAGCTCTTGTCGATCTATTTCTGCCTGAATTATGCCTTTGAAGTCTTTCCGACAAATTTGCAGTATGACCAATATAATGTTTTCCCGATTTGACACTTTTCAAAATATAGGTATAAAATTTGTAACTTTCCATTTTTAAATAGCCGCCCATCGCTAGGCGAGGTCCAGCCTTAGAGGCTGGATAGGCGACGCTTCCAAACACCTGCTCAACTTTTTATTATCTCTTTCATCGCTTCGCGATGAAAGAGACAGGCAAGCTGCCAGGTTAGACTATTATAACAAAGATGAGGTGCTTTTTCTTGCGAAAAATGCTAGAATGAAGATTGTGCTGCAAAAAAAATCTAAGACTTATTTAATCCTCGCCATTGCCGGTATTGGCATTCTTTTTTTAGCGGTTTTATTGCCATCTTTGTTTAATACGGTTCCGGAAATTTGGCAAATTTTGCAAAGCAAAGATTCTGGCGCCTTGGAACTTTATTTACGTTCTTTCGGTTGGGGAGCGGCAGTCATTCTTTTTGTGTTGCAATTTTTGCAAAGCATTTTGCCAATTTTCCCCGCGATCATTTTACAGATTGTCGCCGGCGTACTTTACGGCTCCATTTGGGGCACAATTTTAATTGTGGCCGCCAACGGTTTAGCTAATTATTTAGTCTTCATTTTTTTACGTCGCTACGATCAAGAAAAAATCGATAAATTTTTAGATTTCAAGTTTATTCACAAATTCAAAGTTTATTTTCAGAGTAAAAATCCCAGCACTATCGTTTTTCTCTTTTATCTTTTGCCTTTTTTAACTAATGCTTTTGTGCCATATTTTGCTGCTACTACCAAAATCAGTAATAAAAACTTCCTTTTTTCCATGGTGACGGCTACTTTACCAATGACTTTTCTTTCCGTTTATTTAGGTGATAGCCTGGTTCGTGGCGAGTGGCAAAAGGCTATTGTTTTAGCGATTATTTTGCTCGGCATTAGTTTAATTGCTTTTTTCCTGAAAACGCCGATTCTTAATTGGCTGCGCCACGATAAAAAAAAGCCGTCAGCCACAAAAAATACAAGAAAACCCCGCCTTTGATATAATCGCTAGCGGGGTATGGTAGAGGTTCTTAATCCCGACCGAAGAGTTTACGGAGTGCGTCCGAAACTCCCCAGTCCTCCAATTTGTCGTAAATGCCCCAATCTTGGTACTTGCCGTCTAACCAGGAATTAAGATTTTCGCTTAAATCCCAGAGATACTGGCCAGCTTCTTCCACTTTTTTGAGCGCGACGGCATTGCGATCGAGCTTTTTGACGAATTTGTCGAGATCGATAACCTTATTTTGCCGCTTGAATTTATCGTAGGCGGGCAAAGTGGTCTGATCATCAACGTCATCGAGATCGACGATTTGCAGAATGCGTTCTGCAGCAGCGGAAGTGTAAACTGCTCCAGCTTTGAGATAGAGACAGAGAACTTCGTTGTCGCCGTCTTCGCGCAAGCTTTGCAGCTGCAGAAAAACGAGCGAATTTTCCGGAATGAGTTGAGTAGCAGCTTCAGCGTTCGCCACGCGATCATCGCTTTGCGTCATGAGTAAGAAGAAAAACAGCGAAATCAGGATGACGGTTAAGACAACTTTGCCAATCCTTTTCCAGCGATTGACGAGCCGAATATGCTTCATCCAAGGATCTTCCACTTCTTCATCGTCCCAGCAGCTACCAACCACGGTTGTTCTAGCTTTAGACATCTCAGATTCCTCCATTTTATTTAATTGTTCCAGAACCACTACCAACTGTCATTATATCACATTATAGGTCTTTTGTCAAGATGAAAAAGGAAAATGCGAATCCTCACATGAAATCCTCCACTTTACTGTATTTTAACCTTTTTAATTCA
>JAUNST010000002.1 GCA_030539095.1 bacterium | reverse complement strand
TCTAAGCAAGTATATTTTACTTACTTAGTGGAGGATTTCGTTTGCGAAGTGAGGGACTAATAAATCAGCGTCTTGACTATGATAAATTTGGGCGTAAAAACCGTTTTCCGCCAGTAATTTTTTATGCGTGCCACGCTCGACAATTTCTCCGTCGCGCATGACTAAAATTTGATCAGCGTTTTTCACTGTGGAGAGGCGATGAGCAATTACTAAACTCAATCTGCCTTGCAAAAGCCTGCTCATCGCCTGCTGAATAGCTTGCTCAGTGAGCGTATCAACATTGCTTGTAGCTTCGTCCAGAATTAAAATCGGTGGATTCATTAAAAAGGCTCGGGCAATAGCTAAAAGCTGTCTTTGACCTTGGCTCAAAACTACCGCGTTACCATTAATTCGTGTTTGATAACCATTCTCCAGATGCATAATAAAGTCGTGAGCATGAGCTTTTTTTGCCGCTTCGATTACTTCGTCGTCGGTGGCAGTTAATCTGCTAAAGCGAATGTTATCTGCAATAGTACCGCTAAAAAGGTGTACGTCTTGCAAAACCACGCCGATCAACTCGCGCACTTGGGCGCGCGTGGCAGCGGCAATATTAGTTCCGTCAAAAAGAATTTCTCCTTGCTGCGGATCGTAAAAACGCAAAAGTAAGCTCGAAAGCGTGGTTTTACCAGAGCCAGTGGGGCCAACTAGAGCCAACATCTCGCCAGCTTTTGCCTGAAGATTGATTTTCTTCAAAACTGGTTTATCTGTAACGTAAGCAAAATCAACGTTTTCAATCTTTAGATCGCGGCATAAAGTAATTGCTGAAACTGGCTCGGCCGGATTGGTTTCACTTTGATAAGCAAATAAATCGAAAACTCGCTGTCCGCTAATAACGGCTAATTGCAACGTTACAAACTGATTAGCTAAAGTGCCCAGAGGCCTGGTAAATTGCCGCTGATATTGCAAGAAACTAGCAAAAATACCCACTTGCAGCCAACCGCTAAAAGCTAAATAACCGCCCAAAATTCCCAAGATAACGACATTTAAATTATTAAGAATCAAAACCGCCGTCATCATTAAACCAGAGAAAAAATTAGCTTTAAAATTACTTTGATAATATTTTTGCGTTAATTGGTTAAATTTATCCGTAATTTTACTTTCAGTGCCGTAAGCTTTAATCAGAATAGTCGCATGGAGTGTTTCTTCGGCAAAGCCATTGATTTCCGCTAGATCAGTTTGCTGCTGAGCAAAATATTTACTAGCTTTGGCGGCAATTTTTTTCGTCGCAATGAGAGTGAGAGGGACGGTGATAATAGTAGCTGCTGCCAGCCAAGCGCTTTGGTAAAACATCATTGCTAAAGCACCTACAATCGTTAGCAGCCCAGATAAAATTTGGGTAGTGGTGGTATTAAGGGCGTTGTCTAAATTATCTAAATCATTAGTCAAACGGCTCATGATATTGCCAAACGGTTCTCGGTCATAAAAACTAATCGGCAAACTTTGCAATTTCACATAAGCGTCGGCGCGGATTTTGCTGGTAATTTTGGGTACCAAGCGCGCTAACAAAAAATCTTCCAGCCACATAAAGATACTGGCGTTTAAGTAAACTACTCCCAACAAAATCAACATTTTTAGCAATTCGCCAAAACGCTGTGTCAAAATATATTCATCAATAATTTGACTAACTAAAAATGGACCCCAAAGCTGGAAAATAGTTGCTACTATGACTGAAAAGATAATCGCGATGAAGCTCCATTTTTGTTTACGCAAATACGGCCACAAAGCTTGCCAAAATTTTTTCAATTTCGCCAAGTCCACTTTTTCCTTCGCATCAATTTTTCCCGCTGGTGGTCCGCCGAAGCCGCCGGGCATTTATTGCTCCTCCTCTTGAATTTTATTAATTTCTTGATAAATTTCATCCGTTTTCAAAAGTTGTTCGTGAGTGCCTACACCATGGATTTTGCCTTCATTCATCACCACGATTCTATCGCACTCACGCACGGTGGCAATTCGTTGGCTAATCATAATTTTGGTGGCTTGGTCCACTTTTTCCTTCAAAGCTTTTTGCACTGCCGCCGCTGTTTTTAAATCTAAAGCACTAGTGGTATCATCCAAAACCAAAATTTTGAAGTCGCGCGTTAAAGCACGAGCTAAGCTTAGGCGCTGCTTTTGGCCGCCAGAAAAATTATTACCTCGGCGAGCCACGTCACTGCGAATTTTTTCTGGCTTTTGCGAAACAAAAGTTTCTGCTTGGGAAATATCTAAAGCTTGCTCAATTTTGTCTTCCGTCACTCTATCACCCCAGGTTAAGTTTTCTTCAATCGTGCCAGAAAGCAAAATTGCCTCTTGCAAAACCAAAACAATTTTATTTTTTACTTCACTCAACGGATAATCGCGCAGATCTTGGCCATCAATGAAAATTGCCCCAGTGGTGGGATCGTATAAACGATTGAGCAAAAGCGCCAGCGTGGTTTTGCCGGAACCAGTGATACCGATAAAACCGACTGTTTCGCCGGCCGGAATACTCAAACTCAAATCACAAAGAACAGGGCCGGCGGCTTTTTTATAAGCAAAACTAACATTGTCAAATTTAATCGCGCCCTGCTCAATTTTTTGCGCGGTCGGGTGAGCTTTTTCCGTTAAACTTGGCTGCAAATGCATCACTTTATTAATCCGTTCCACGCTTACTTTGGTGCGCATAATACTTAAGAAAACAAAAGAGACCATCATAAAAGAGAAAAGCAATTGCGATAAATAACCAATAGCTGCGATTAAACTGCCAATTTCTAAACTGCCATGACCGAAAAGCGTCGCTCCTTGGTAAAGCACAAAAGCAATCGCTAAATTAAAAATAAACATCATAATCGGCATGGCGGCCGCCATAATTTGTCCACCTTGTTTTTCGAAACGAGCTAAAGCTTGATTGTCTTCGCTAAATTTATCAATCTCTAATTTTTCTCGATTAAAACTTTTAATTGTGCGAATGTTGCTCAAACTTTCCGACATCTGATTATTTAAGCGGTCGAGCGCAGCTTGTAATTTGCGGAAAAGCGGCAAAGCTAGTTTAGCGACGACAAAAACTGTTAACAAAATAAAAGGCGACAAAATCAAGACGATACGCAACAAGCTAAAATTAATTTTGGCTAAGAAAAATAAGCTGCCCAAAAGCATTAAAGGAGCGCGGGCAGCTAGGCGCAAAATTTGGATTAACAAATTTTGCGCCTGATTGACGTCATTCGTTAAGCGAGTGAGTAAGGAACCAGGAGTTAAACTTTCCACTTGCGCCAAGGATAAATTCTGTATTTTGGTAAACAAATCTTGGCGCAAATTGCGACCAAAAAAAGCTGCCACTAAATTAGCGGTATAAATAGAAACAAGAGAGCAGGCGACACTTAAAATTAAATAGGCAACCATTTTCAAACCAACTTGCCAAACAATAGCTGCTGAGCCGCCGGTTTGATAAGTGTTGACAATCTCGGCGAGTAAATTCGGTTGCTGCAATTCCGCAATTACTTCTCCTAAAACGGCTAAAGGAGCCACGAATAGAAGCCATCTCTTTTTTCCAGAGTAATGCCAAAAAGTCTTAAACATGCGAAAGAACATTATAGCCCATTTTTTGACGAATTTGCAAGCAAAAAATGCTATAATACGCCTCATGCTTAATTTATACCAACTGGCCAATCAAAAAGAATTCCGAGAGACGAAAAAAGTGGCTGCCGCTAATTGGCTGAGCTTGGTTGATCCGAGCGACGAAGAAGTAGAATTGGTGGCACAAGAACTCAAAATTGAAAAAGATTATTTGCGGGCCGCTCTCGATCGCGATGAAGGTGCGCGTTGTGAAACTGAAGACGGTCAAACTTTAATTATTTTTGACGTGCCCATGACTAAAAAACAGGACATCAATTACACTTTTGAAACTTTGCCTTTGGCTATCATTATCACTAAAGAGGCGGTGGTTACGGTAACTTTGGAAAATAATGCGGTTATTAAATCTCTTCTTAAACAACCACCGAAAAATATTCTTAATCAAAAATGTTCTCGTTTTGCTTTGCAAATTATTTTCCGCAGCATGCGAGTCTATTTAGAATATCTTAAAAAAATTGATAGCCGCTCGCGCCAAGTGGAAACCGCTCTTTACGAATCTTTGCAAAATAGCGAATTAATTAAAATGTTGGAACTGCAAAAATCGCTCGTCTATTTCACCACTTCTTTGCAATCCACCGAAAGTATGCTCAATAAATTTTCGCGTTTATCTATGATCACGAAAGACGAAGATAATCAAGATTTGTTCGAAGACGTTCTGGTCGAAAGTCATCAGGCTTTAGAAATGGCGAATATTTACAGCAATACTCTTAGCGGTGTCATGGATGCTTTTGCTTCCATTATTAGTAATAATCAAAATTTAGTGATGAAAACTTTGACAGTGGTAACGGTAGTCATTTCTATTCCAACTTTGATTTTTTCATTCTACGGTATGAACGTTAATCTGCCTTTTGATCAAATAGAAGCCGATGTTCTAACTTGGGTCATTCCGGTTATCATTGCCCTTTTTTGCACCTTACTGACGGTCGGCTTTTTGTGGAAAAAGAAAAGTTTATAAAATTTAAAATTAAGAAAAGGTTGGCATGAACGATATTAAATGTCCTCATTGCGGAAAAACTTTTAAAGTTGACGAAGCTGGTTATGCCGGAATTTTAAAACAAGTTCGCGATCACGAATTTGAAAAAGATCTTCACGAACGATTGCAATTATTAGAAAAAGAAAAAGCGAGCGCGGTTGAATTAGCCACCGTGAATACTAAAACTGCCCTACAAAAAGAACTTTCCGACAAAGAAACGCAGATCGCTAAATTGCGCGCTGATAAAGAAAACGCTTTACTGGAATTGAAAGCGCAAAAAGATGCTGAACTGGCAAAACTAA
Source organism: bacterium (assembly GCA_030539095.1). GTDB lineage: Bacteria > Patescibacteriota > Microgenomatia > UBA1400 > PJMF01 > JAUNST01. The sequence goes on along the minus strand of JAUNST010000002.1, from coordinate 43,918 downwards.
AAGCGCAAATTGATAAAGCTGCCACGGAAAAAGATTTAGCTATTACGCAAGCGGTGAACAAAGTGACTAAAGAGCGCGACGACATTGCTAACGAATTACGGGCGAAGGAATACAATAGTAAAATTGTCGTCGCCAATCTCAAAGATAAATACGAGCACGAACTGCAATTTCGCAGCGAAGAAATTGAGCGTCTTAAAGACATGAAAGTGAAACTTTCTACCAAAATGATTGGCGAAAGTTTAGAGCAACATTGCGAAATTGAGTTTAACAAGCTGCGGGCAACTGGCTTTCAAAATGCTTATTTTGAAAAAGATAATGACGCCCGCAGCGGTAGTAAAGGCGATTACATTTTTCGCGAAAATGACGGCGAGGGCAATGAAATCGTTTCTATTATGTTTGAGATGAAAAATGAAAATGATCAAACAGCTACCAAACATAAAAATGAAGATTTCTTGCGCGAGCTGGATAAAGATCGGCGCGAAAAACATTGTGAATATGCCGTCTTAGTTACTCTTTTGGAAGCGGACAACGAACTTTACAACACTGGCATTGTTGACGTTTCACATAAATTTCCCAAAATGTATATCGTCCGGCCACAATTTTTTATTCCTATAATTACGCTTTTGCGCAATGCCGCTTTCAACTCGCTTACTTACAAAAAAGAATTAGCCATGGTACGCAATCAAAATATTGATATCACTAATTTTGAAGAAAATATTGAAAAATTCAAAGACGGTTTTGCTCGCAATTATAATTTGGCTAGCCAAAAGTTTCAAACTGCTATCGAAGAAATTGATAAAACTATCGATCACTTGAAAAAAATTAAGGAAGCGCTTTTGTCTTCCAATAATAATTTACGTTTAGCTAATGACAAAGCGACTGATTTAACGATTAAACGTCTCACTCGTGGCAATCCCACGATGGCTGCTAAATTTGCCGAATTAAAAAAATAATTTTTTGTCTGGACAATATGACCTCGGCAAAATTTGTAGTATAATAACGCCATGTCAAAAAAACCAGAAATGTCCGAACTTGTTGCCTTTTGTAAATCGCGCGGTTTTGCTTATCAATCCAGTGAAATTTATGGCGGAATGAGTGCTATTTACGATTACGGTCATTACGGCACTCTGCTAAAAAATAATATTCGTGACGCGTGGTGGAAAAATATGGTGCAAGAACACGCGGAAGTTTTGGCTTTGGACAGTGCCATTTTTATGGCACCTTTAGCTTGGAAAGCTTCTGGTCACTTAGATAATTTTGATGATCCCCAAGTGGACTGTAAAACTTGTAAAGCACGCCTGCGCGCCGATCATTTACTAGAGGAATTTGGCATTAGCGCCGATAAACAACCGCTCGATTTTATCAATCAAGAATTAGATAAATTAAAAAAAGAAAATAAGCTTAAATGTCCGGTTTGCGGCGGTTGCGATTTAACTCCAGCCAAACGTTTTTCTTTGATGGTAAAATCGAATATCGGCGCGCCCACAGATGAGCTCACCGACGAAAACGTAGTCTATCTGCGTCCAGAAACTTGCGGCGGTATTTATTTAAATTACAAAAATATCATTGATAGTTTGCACCCAAAATTACCTTTTGGCGTGGCGCAAGTGGGTAAGGCTTTCCGCAATGAAATTATCGCCCGCCAATTTATTTTCCGCACCCGCGAATTCGAACAAATGGAAATGCAATATTTTTTACGTCCCGAACAAATGGTAGAAAAGTTTGCCGCTTGGAAAGCTGATCGTTGGCAATGGTATTTGAATTTTGGCATTCAAGCCGAAAAAATTCGTTGGTATAAACACGAAAAATTAGCGCATTATGCTAGCGACGCTTACGATATTGAATACGATTTCCAGTTTTTAGGCGGCTTTAAAGAAATAGAAGGTATTCACGCGCGCGGTGACTGGGATTTATCGCAACACGGTAAATTTTCTGGTTGCGATTTAAGTTACACCGATCCTTACACTAACGAAAAATTTATTCCGCACATTATGGAAACTTCGGTTGGCTTAGGTCGTTTATTTTTAATGTTTTTAGATCAAGCTTACACTAAGGAAAGCGTGAACGATGGCGAACGTTTGGTTCTTAAATTGGATCCGCGTTTGAGCCCAATCAAAGTGGCAGTTTTCCCACTTTTGCGCAATAAACCAGAATTAGTAGCTTTAGCGCAAGATGTAGCCAAACGTTTGCGTCCGCACTACCAATTAGAATTTGATGATCACGGTAATATCGGTAAACGTTATCGCCGACAAGACGAGATTGGTACACCACTCACGATCACCGTTGATTTTGATTCACTCACCAACCAAGACGTGACGGTGCGCGAGCGCGATAGCATGCAACAAACGAGAGTTTCGTTGGCAAAACTGGAAGAATATTTACATGAAAAACTTGGTTTATAAACTAAAACGACCTTATCATTTTTTTAAAACAGGACTTCTTGGTGGTTGGCGTGCGGAAATGCGTTATCGCTTCCCGCAAAAAAAATTAAAAATAATTACGGTTACCGGCACTGATGGCAAAACCACCACTGCCACTTTGATTTATCAAATGTTACGAAGTGGCGGTTATAAAGTGGGCTTGATTTCCACAGTGGCCGCTTATATCGGTCACAAAAAAATTGACACTGGTTTTCATGTGACTTCACCGCATCCGAGCCAACTTTATCGTCTGATGCGCCAAATGGTGAAAGAAGGAATTGAGTATCTAGTTTTGGAAGTCACTTCGCAAGGCGCTTATCAATATAGAACTTGGGGCATTAAAGCGGCCATTGCCGGCTTAACCAATATTGATTATGAACATTTAGATTATCATCTCACGCAAGAAAATTATTTACAAGCAAAAATGTTGGTGCTTAATAGCGCTAAAAAAGTGGTGATTAATCAAGATCAAGAAATTTTTAATCAAGTTAAAAAATCCTTACACAAAAATATCAAATTGATTACTTTTAGTAAGACCACTCGTTTTGGCGCCAATGTGGAAAAAGCTTTGCGAGCTGCTTTTAGCGAAGATTACAATCGTCTCAACGGCATTTTAGCTCTCACGATTGCTAAGCAAGTCGGCGTTGCCGATAAAGATTTGGCGGCAGCGCTGGAAAATTTTCAATTGCCGGAAGGCAGAATGGAAATTTTGCCGACGACTTTACCGCTGACAATGATTGTTGATTTTGCCCACACGCCACAGGCTCTCAGCGGCGCGCTACCAAATATTCGTCGTAATTTTGTGAAAAAGGGTAAATTAATTGGCATTGTGGGCTGCGCTGGTTTACGCGATCGGCTTAAGAGACCGAAGATGGGCAAAATCATGGCTCAGTATTGCGATTTAGCCATTTTTACGGCCGAAGATCCGCGAAGCGAGAATGTTTGGTCAATTATTAATCAAATGAAAAGCGATCTCGGTGATAATTACGGTAAAGTTATTTCTATTCCCAATCGCGAACAAGCGTTGCAATTTGCTTTAGAAAATTTTGGTAAGGACGATAACGTGATCGCAATTTTTGGTAAAGGTCACGAACAAAGTATGAACTACGACGGTAAAACTGAAATTCTTTGGAACGATATTACTGGCGCCAAAAAAATTCTAGCCAAATTAGAAAAATTGCCGCATGCTTGAACTAAATAATTTTTATTTAGTTGGAATTAAAGGTGTAGCTATGACAGCTTTAGCTTCGTGCTTACTGGATGCGGGCAAGCAAGTGCGCGGCAGCGATGTGGCAGAAGATTTTCCCACTAAAAATTCGCTTAAAAAATTAGCAGTAAAAGTGGACATTGACTTCGATAAACCGCTGCCGCAAAAAACACAAGTAGTAATTTTTTCTGGTGCCAATGGTGGCTCAAAAAACCCGCAAGTTTTAGAAGCGCAAAAACGCCATTTATTAGTTTTGAGCCACGCTCAAGCTTTGAGCGAATTTTTCAATTTGCAAAAAGGTGTAGCTGTTTGTGGCGTCGGTGGTAAATCAACAATTTCGGCCATGTTGGCTTTTGTGACGCAAAAATTGGTGCCGCAATCTTTTGCGGTGGGTGTTGGTGAGATTATCGGCATGGAGAAAATTGGCCAATTTTTGCCTGCAAGCGATTACTTTATTGCTGAAGCCGATGAATACGTGGCCGATCCGGTGGCGGCGCAAGCCGCAATTGCCAAAGGCGAACCGATTACGCCACGTTTCAGTTATTTAGAGCCACAAATCACCATTTGCAGCAATTTACATTTCGATCATCCAGATGTTTATCGCGATTTGGCGCACACTAAACAAGTTTACTTAGATTTTTTCCGCCAAATTAAAACTAGCGGCACGCTTATTTACAATGGTGATGATGAAAATTTGCTGGAATTAGCGGATATTTTGTGTGGCGAAAATCGCCGTTTACACTTAATTAGTTTTGGTACTGGTATCGGTTGCGATTTTCGCTTGACCGATTATCAAAGTAGCCAAGGCACTTCAACTTTTAAAATCAGAACACCCACAACAGAAATTTTACCGGTTCAATTAAATTTGCCGGGAGAATTTAATGCTGCTAATGCCACCGCCGCCCTCGCCGCGCTAGCGGCGATGAAATTCGACTTAAAACTGGCGGCGGACACGCTCAAAGACTATCATTCCGTCAAACGTCGTTTCGAATTTATGGGCGAAAGAAACGGTGTTCTGTGTTACGATGATTACGCTCACCATCCAGACGAAGTGCGCGCCGCTATTGCCGCCATTTACGCTTGGTATCCCGATCGACCGATCGTAATTGCCTTTCAATCGCACACTTATTCTCGTACGAAACAACTTTTCACTCAGTTTGTTGACGCTTTTGCGCCAGCGCAAAAAGTGGTCATGATTGATATTTTTCCTTCAGCCCGCGAAGCTTTTGATCCAAGCGTTACCTCAGATATGTTGTGCCAAGCAATTAAGCAAAAATTTCCAGATCATCAAGCTGATAACTTAAAAACGATCGCCGCTTTGCGAAAATTTTTGCAACAACAAAAAGCCGGCACCGTTTTTGTAACTGTAGGTGCCGGCGATATCTACCAAGTTTACGAATAAAACTTAAACGTTTTCCAAAATCAGATAATAGTAACCATTGCCCAAAGGTAAACTTTCATCTTGAGTGCCAGTGCTCCAAGTTTTGCCGTTCCACACGGCCACCGTTTTGCCTTCGTAACCAGCAAAGCTAACTTTGGCTTCATCTACGCTTGGGGCAGTGGTGAAATTAATTTGATAAGCCACTGGTTTAGTGCCATTATCTTTGCCGCCATCTGGTTTGGTGGCAATAGTGCCAGGCACGCCATCCGGCACACCCATAGCTTCCATGATTAAATAGTCTTTAGCTTTAGCTAAACCATCAGCTTGCAAAGTGAAAACTTCATCATTAGTTTTGCTTTCGGCGCTCCCAGTCTCGAAGTAAGTCCAGTTACTCATCACGGCAAACTTTTGTTCGCCAGAGAAATTAAGAGTTAAAGTACCGCCGGAAACATTATTATTAATACAAGCACCGCCAGCGCTGCAAGTTCCAAAACGATTGTCGCTAGTGCTAGTAGGCAAATTGCTAATATCTAATGTACCCATAAAACCTTGCGTGCCTTCTTGACTTTCACTGTCTGGCACAGCAATTTTGGCGCCAGAAGCGCTGACAGCGCTAGCGCCGATAACGTCATAAGAAATTTCGTATTCCGCTTCATAAGCAGCTTCGCGTAATTGACTAACAACAATGCTCACAAAACGGCCACCATTTTTACTATATGGTTGCAAAGCTACCACCGGACGTTTATCCAAAGCCAAAACATTAATTGGCGCATTTAAACGTTTTTTAGCAGTAGCCGTCGTGGCCACTTCTTCCTCAGTTTTTTGCCCTTTAATCTTCACAATTACAATGGCTGCTATCAAAAGAACCAAAGCAATTCCAATAATTACCAGGAGTTTTTTTTGCTGCTTTTTCTTCATAGACGCCCATTCTAACACATCTTCTCTTAAAGATAAAGTTAATTTTATTATGCGTGATTCTATCTTTTTTTTCCGACTAATTGAACATGAAGCAAAAAATGTTTAAACAGTTGACTTTGGCACAATTACAAACTTTAGCAACAAATTTACGTCAAGAAATTTTAGCCACTTGCGAAAGAAACGGCGGTCATTTAAGCGGCAGTTTAGGTACAGTGGAGCTGACTTTGGCTTTGCACCAAGTTTTTGAACCGGAAAAAGATCGCTTTATTTTTGACGTCGGTCATCAAAGTTATACTCATAAGCTTTTGACGGATAGACCGGCTGCTTTCGCCACTTTAAGACAAAAAAACGGTTTAAGCGGTTTTATGAATCCTGGCGAAAGCAAATGTGATCCGTGTGTAACTGGCCATGCCGGTAATTCGATTTCTTTGGCTTTGGGTTTGAGCTATAAAGATAAAAAACATTGCTGTATCGCTATAATTGGCGATGGATCGCTTTTAAACGGCATGGCAGTGGAGGCGCTTAATCATTTAGCGACTACCAAGCAAAACATTTTGGTAATTGTGAATGATAATCAATATTCAATTGATAAATGCGCCGGCGCAATTGCCGACGGCCAGCGCTACCAGCAATTTTTGCAAAGTTTCGGCTTGCCGTATACAGGGCCGATAGACGGGCATAATTTACCATTGTTAATTGAAACTTTGCAAAAATTGCAGTCACAGAGTGGCCCGCGAGTGCTGCATATTAAAACGCAAAAAGGTCATGGTTGCGATTTGGCGAGTCAAAACCCAGTTGCTAGTCACTTTTATCCAGCTGCCAAATCGCGCCAACAAAATCGAGCTAAATTGCACGATTTCGTCGGTCAAGCTTTGGTTAGTTTGGGCGAAAAAGACGAACGAGTGCAAGTGATTAGCGCGGCGATGCAGCAAAGTGCTGGCTTAATGCCTTTTGTGCAAAAATTTCCAGAGAGATTTTTTGACGTTGGCATCGCTGAAAGTCATGCTCTTGGCTTGAGTGCCGGCTTAGCTTTGGCGGGCAAAAAACCGTTTTGTCATTTTTATGCGAGTTTTTTGCAAAGAGCTTTTGACCAAATTATTCACGATGTAGCGATTGGCGAAGTGCCAGTGGCGCTCTTAGTTGATCGAGCTGGCTTAGTTGGCGAAGATGGCGCCACTCATCAAGGCACGCTAGCTTTTTCTTTTCTCAATCTAATTCCTAATTTGCAAATTTTGATGCCTGGCGATTTGCCAGAATTGCAGCAAAGTTTAGAGCTGGCCCGCGTGGCGAAAAAACCAGTGGCAATTTGCTATCCCAAACTTTGCTTCCCGCCAGGAGAAAAATTTGCTTTGCCGCTACCAGGTGGAAAATTAACACCTCGGCAATTCCGCTATAGTCAAAGCCAACAATTGGCAGTTATTACGACTGGTTTTTGCAAAGGTACTGTCGAAGCGATAGAAAATCCAGATTTGGATTTTGCCCACTTTCATTTGCCAATTGTTAAACCGTTGCCAGAAAAATTTCTCGAGCAAATTTTTGCTAACTATAAAAAAGTTTTAGTAGTGGAAGAAAATGCCTTAATTGGCGGCGTCGGGCAACAAATTGCCACGCTTTTAGCCAACCGACCAGCGAAAAATCGACCGCAATTACTGATTCAGGCTATTCCAGACGAATTTATTGCTCAGGCTTCGCGCAGCGAACAGCTAAAAACGCTTGGACTCGATCAAGAAAGTCTGGAAAAAATTATACGTTCGCAGACCTCAGCGGTCTGCGCGTAGTTTTTAATAGTTATACCTATTTTTAACATATTTTGTATTAGTTGTCAAGCAGCAGTTTTTCACTCGAGAAAACTTGATTTTTGTTAAATAACTTTTTTACTAAATATAACATATCATATCAGAATAGGCTAAAAAGCGGCTGGTAAGAACAGAAGTATGAAAACAAGTTTGGATTTCTTGTTTTTCCTGCGAACGCAAAATTGCCTCAAAGAAAACACTTGTTTAGAGTATGCGCGGTTAGCGAAATATTTAGGGAATAATCTAGAATCGGCTCTCGCCTTAAAAAAGTTTTGTTTAAGCAAACAAAGAAGCGGCACCCAGGCGGAAACATTGAATAAATATTTAAAAGTTGCTCGTTGGTGGTGTCTTTTTACTCAAGAGAATTGGTATCATGATCTAAAGAAATTTCGTTGTTTTCCCAAACATAAACCAACTCTAAACGAAAACGAGCTTAAAGAATTTGTGAATTTAAAAACTAATCCGGTGTTAGACGCCTTTTGGTTGCTTCATTGTTTCTCTGGCACACGACCGTCAGAAGTAGCCAGGCTGCAACTTAACGATTTTGATCTAGACAATAATTGTTTTTATCCGCAAAATACCAAAACTAACGACGGCAAGCCAATTATTCTTTTTGCCTGGGTAAAGGAAGAAATTTTGCCGTATCTGCGTGCCCAAAATGGCCCGTTTGCGTTTTCTTTTAATGGTGGCCCGCGACCGCTTTCCTTGAGAACAGTCGAAAAAGATTGCCAACTTCGCCTACGTTTAATGCATTGTGATAAACACATTACTCCGCATAGTTTTCGTCATACTTTTGCTACGATTGGGATTGCTTCTGGCAAGGTTCCGATTCAATACATGCAAAGGTTGCTGCGACATTCTAGAATTACCACGACCATGCATTATCTTGATCAATCAGTGGATTTTATGCGAGAAGCGGCAGCCGTACATCCTTATCACCATTTTACTGCTTAGCTTTTGGGCCGTAACCGGCTTTTTGCAGGCGCGCGCGCATTCTAGCAATTTTCTGATAAACTTCTTGTGTGCTGACGCCCAGGCGCGCGCCAATTTCCTCTGGAGAATAACCTTGTTCAAGCAAAATCGCCGTCTGTTTCTGAACACTGGTTAAAAGATTGAGAATATCGGCAGTAGCGATTTTGCTCCACTGGTTTTTACTCTCTTGACCGTTATCTCCAGGCAAGATTTCGTTAAGTTCTTCCAGCTGCTCGCCAGTTAACAAATCGGAAAAATTCATTTCCGTCACTCGTATTTTTACTAAATCCAGATCTGGATGTAATTTAAAATTTTCGTCATGCGCCCAGAGTTGATACTTTTGTTGCAAAATCTGGACTAATTTTTCCACCTGTGTGAGCGATAAACGCAAAGTTTTGGCAATAGCAGCGTGAGAAAAATAGCGCTTTTTCAAACTTAAAACACGATATTCCTCTGGCGATAAAAAAATAAAAGGGCAATTACCAAAAACTTCACAAAAATAAACTTGTTCCAGTAAAAGGAGTTCTTTTTTAAGTTGAAAAAGCCGGCTTTGGCTAAAATAGGGTAGAATTTCGCACTCCAATCTGCCATTTTGAAAAAGTAGGCGATTATCTGGAGTGCGCACAAACATAAGCCTAATTTTAGCACTCTTAGCAATAATTTGCAAGTATTGCTAAAATATATAAAACAAGAGCAAAAAATGCCTACAATCAAAATTATGCTTAATGACTTAGTCACTATTTTAGTTAATTTACTTACAAACGCCTTAAGCGGCGTCACCGTCAGCGGCTCCAGAGTGGATTTAAGCGCTCTGAGCGGCCCCACAGTGACCATTAATCTGGCTAAGCATCAAAGTTATTATCTGGATTTAGCCCGTAATCAACGTGCCATCACTTTTGAAGTTTGTTATTTTAATTCTGCTACTGATTTGAGCGCCTGGGAAACTAATTGCCGCAGCACTGTTTGGACGATTCTCAATACTCTTGAGGGAGCTACTACTTTGGGCAGTGGCGTCAGTTGGGCGGCTCAGAGCAGTACTAGCGAAGCATCTCTCGAGTATAGCTCAGACAATCCTATTCCTGTTTATAAATTGGAATTAACTTTTTTAATTAATCAAAATGTCCGGAGCTAATATGAATAAATACCGATACATAGGATCTTTTCCCTTAGTTTTGCGGACAGAAACCGGTCAAAGTTATTTTTTGCGTTATGGCCAAGAATTCTTTTGTAGCCTCGAGTTGGAACATCCATTAATTATTAAGGTGAAAGGACAAAATGAGTAAACATTTTAGTTTTGGTTTAGAAAGCACACTTGGTACAGCGGTGGCGCCGACAAAGGGTTTGCCAATTCGAGCTGGCGAAGGCATGAAAACTTTGGTCGATTTGCGCGGTCAAGAAGTTTTTGACGGCAGTTTAAGCGCTTACAGCGACTATTACCAAGGTTTAGTGACGCATGAAGGCGAAATTGAGACCGACTTAGATAGTCAGGCGGCTGGTTACTTCTGGCGCAGTTTGTGTGGTACGGTTACCACCACCGCTGTCACTGGCGAAACTGGCATTTATGAACATCAGTTTTTGCCCACAGGCAATAAAGCCAGTTTCACCATCGAGCAATACAATGATACTTTTCCGGTGCGTTACGCCGGTGTTTTAGTGAACTCGGCGAAAATCACTGCCGAGCCAGGAGGAAGTATCTTAGCCACTTATGGTCTGCTCGGCAGGAGCGTGGTAGAAGACGTAAACAGCGCTGCCACTGTCACTTACAATCTAGGACACACTTTTACTCATGCCGACGTGGCAGCTGGTCTCAAAGTTGATAATACCAGTTTACCGCTGGTTTCCAACTTTGAAGTGGAGATTATCAGCAATAAACAAGCTCAATACGGTTTGGGCAATGTGAATCCACAAGGCTTTGCTAGCGGTCGTTATGAGGTAAAAGGCAAATTTGTGCTCTATTTGAATGATAGCAACCAGATAAGTTTTTACGAAGCCTATTTAGACAAGGCCGCTAAAGCCTTAGAAATCACCTTTAACGGTGACAGTCTCTCCGGAACCAACGTGAACAAAGAAAGCCTGAAATTGAGCCTTCCAAAGGCCTATTTTAGTGCTTTGCTCAATCCGATTAACGCTGAAGCGGCTCGTTTAGAAGTGGAATTTGTGGCCACTTTGGATGCTAGTACGCAAACTCTTTTCGAATTGACCTTAATTAATCAAATTAGTAGTTACGCTAGCTAAAATGAGTATCACGGTTGATCTAAATTCCGGCAATAAGGCACTGTTGAAGGATTTCGTTTCCATGCGCCTCAAGCATGAGTTACAAAAACTCTACTTGAGCGGCAGCGAAATTAACGCCAATGGCACGCCAACCACGGTTGGCGTGCCTGGCACCGTGGTGCTTGAGGCGCAAGACCTGGCGGCTAAAAGCCTAATTCAAGAACTACAAATAGGCGGGCAAAGTTACACTCAACCAGAAGAAATTTTGGAACAGATTTTTGATTTGCCCGCTCAAGACGGCGAAAAAATTTTCGCCGCAGTTAATCAGCTTTTAGCCGCCAGCAGTAGTGTCCCAAAAGTTTAGAAGAGCCACTTTACCGCTTTTTGCGCGGTGAAAGTGACTCGTCTTTACCTCCAGATCTGGAAATTTGTTTTTTATGCGACACTTTTCATCTCACTTATTGGGAACTCCTAGCTCAGCCAGAAGCCTGGATTCAACAAATGCTTTTTTATCGACGCATTAAAAACAAAGCCGAGCGAGATTGCCAACGTCAGAAAAAATGAACCTAAATCGGCGCTAACTGAAAAGAGACCCGCCGCCTATGTTTGGCAGGTCTCCTTTCCGACTGTCCAAGCCACTTTAGCCATTTATCAGTACTTAGTTGAACAGCTTTAATATTATCAACCTAATTAGAAAAGTTTTAGCCGCACAAAGGCTCAAGTTTTCTCACTCGAAAAAGTGCATTTTATGTGCTTTCAATCAATCTAAAATTAATTTATTTTTGCTTTTTCCAGATGTAAACTACCTTTTTAAGTTTAAAGGCTCAAGTTTTCCCGGTTGAAAAAATGCAACTACATAGCAACCGACAATTTACACATAAACATCGTCATCAAAATTAAGAAAACCTTAATTAAGATATCGTAAACATCTGGCGGCAAAATATCTTGTACGAATAAGGCTGCGTCCACACGGCGCCAGAAAGTTTGTCTTTCTCTAGTGAGCGTCGCCCGCGAGATTTGATGTTTTTCAATTAAATTTTGTTCGCCCAAAGATCGGCAATAAGTGTCTAAAACGATTGCCTTTTCTAATTTTGGTGAACCAAGTTTTTCACAAACTCTAGCCGCTTGAGCTAATGATAATTGCGAAAAACGGCGTCTTAATTTGCGCTTAGTTTTTTCCATTGCTCTCGAGTACAGATAAATCCAAAATTCATTTTAGCATAAAGATAGCCGCAAAAAAGCAGCAATGTATAAAAACCGATCAATAAAAATAGAAAATAAATCATCTGAAATAGGTAAAGGTATTTATGTCAATGACTGCGAATGAATTACGCTATGGTGAACGTTATTTAACTGCTGACGAAGCAGAATATAACCAACTTCTGGCGCTTGATCAAAAAGAAATTACTAATTTGACACAAGCAGTTGGTTTATATCAAAAAAAATTAGAAAATTTAAGCCAAGTAGTAGCCGATTTAGATCTAAAAGGTCCGTTTGTTGGCTTGCAAAACGTTTTTGCTGATGAAAATTTTCAAGGGAACACGCAAATCTTCTTGAAATTTTTACAAGAAGATTTGCCAGTGGCAACTCAAGTAGCTACGCCATATTTGCAACAACTCGACGAAACTTGTGCTCATTTTACCCAAACTTTAGATGCGCTTTTTGTTAGTTTCACCGGTGGTGTAGGCAATTTGCTCCTCAGTTTACAAGAAATATTGCCGCAGCTTTTGGCTTTTATCAATAGTCAATGGGAAATTTTAATCGCTGATTGCGATTTTTCCGCCACCACGATGATCGCCGCCGTGAGTGAACTTTTAACCATTCTGGGCAATAGTTTAACTGTTTTTGGCAATTTGGCCACGGCACTCTGGCGAGGACTTTGGCAAGGTTTAAGTAGCGTTTGCCAGTCTGGGGCAGCCAACATTATTAATTATGTGAGTGGCTTGGTAAACGGAGTCATAGATAAAATTAATAGCCTCTTGGCTTTTGTCAACGAAGTTGGTGGCAAAATTGGTCTCGATCTCAATTGGCAAATTCCCAAATTTCAAAATGGCGGTTACGTGCCGAAAACTGGTTTAGCTTTGGTGCACGCCGGCGAGTTTGTTCTTTCCAAGGCTATGCTTAGCGGTCAGCAAGCTGTGCCAAATACAATTGTAAATCGCAATAATCAGGCACAGATTACTGTTAACGCCACTGTTAATCGCAGCGAGCAACTAGAAGCATTAATCCAACGTTTAGGTTGGCTCGCCGGCAGTCCGAGCTATTAAAGGAAAACAGAATTATGATCAGCAATATTCTCATTAACGGTACCAGCGTCAATATTAGCGGCACCCGTTTTATTAGTAGTCTCGACGGCGCCGGCAGTCCGACGATTGAAGTGGCCAGTTACGCCCGCGCCGGCGGCGAAGGCGTGGCTTTAGGCAAAGCTTGCTACCGCAGCCTAGTAATTAGTTTTGGCGTTATTATCACTGCCAATGGTGATAATAACGCCGCTGAGAAACAGCGTTTTCTGAGTTTACTTAGCATTGATCCAGGCAGCAGCGAAAGTGATCAGAAAACTTTTACTTTTGTTCTCAATAACAATCAGCAATTAACTTGCAAGGCGGCAGTGTTGGCAATTCAAAATTCCATGGCCGCCGCCGACGTCAATAAAAGCGAGTTTCTTATCCAAATTCAAACGGAAAAATCGTATTTACTCGGCGCTAGTAAAAGCGCCACTCTCAGCATCGCTAATTTAGGCGGTTTGCAAATTCCCATGAGTGTTCCGGCTGCCATGAATTTAAACGCCAGCAGCGAAATGTATACTCAATTAACCAACTCCGGCAATGCTTATAGCCATTTACAGGCGACCATCGTTGGCCCGGTGAACGGATTTATTTTACTTAACCAAACTAGAACGCAACGTTTGCAATGTAGCCAGGCTTTAAGTGCTGGCGACACTTTGGTGTTGGATTTTTATCAACGGACAGCTATTTTAAAACAAAATACCAATATTTTACCGACGATTTCTGGCCAATGGTGGACGGTGGCTCCTGGCAGCAACAATGTTCTTTTTGCTGCCAACGACACCACTACCGCTAGCAGCGCCACTTTAGCCTATAACGACGCTTATTTAGGAATTTAAAATGCTCAGTCTTTATTTACTCAACAAGCAAGAAACGCAAAAATGGTGGTTACCTTTTAGTCAGTTTAGCTGGACTACGACATTAAACCTTGGTGAATCGGGACAAATAAGCGTGCCGTATGTATTATTGCGCGAAGTGGCAAAGAATAATCAGCAGACGGTGCGGCAACTACTTTTTGATAATTGGCGCAAAATTATCATTTATGATGAAGTAAAAGAAACCATTTTGTTTAAAGGTGTGTTGACGAGCGCCAATTTGAATGGCGATCAAAACGACGTAAGTTTAGACTTGAGTTTTGCGGATGCGAGCAGCTTGCTTAGCAAGCGCTTAACTGGCGTCAGCCAAAATTACACCGATGTTAATTTAATGACGGTGGCAGAGGATTTATTAACTCAAGCCCAAGCCGGTGCCGATTTAGGTTTAACCATGGGCGAAGTTAGTCAGACCGCTGTAACAGTGACGCGCGCTTTTAAAAATGCGCGCGTCCTAGACGCTTTAGTCGGTTTAAGTGCTAATAAAATTGCCAATGGTTTTGATTGGCAATTTAATGCGAATTGGCAATTAAATTTAGCTTATCCGCGTCTTGGCAGTGATCAACCAGGCATTATTTTTGACGAACAAAACATTTTGAGTTTTCAAAGTCGCCTAGGACTTTTAGGCAACTTAGTGAATCAAGTGCGAATTAAAGGTAAAGGCAATAATGCCAGTTATACTTTTGCCGATCAAAATGCTATTACGGCTTGGGGAAAACAAGAAAGTTATTTAAGTGCCACTGATTTAACTACCGAAGCCAGCTTGGCAGAACGAGCAGCCACTTATTTAGCGGAAAACGCTTTTCCGCTCAGTAATAATCAAATTACTTTGAGCGTGCTCGGTAATGCGCCAGACTGGCAAAGTTATGAGGTGGGCGATCGCGTGCGCTTGCGCTTGCGCGAACTTGATCTCGATCAAATGTTGCGCCTAAGCAAGCGCACGCTTACTTACAAAGACGGAACTTGCTTACTTGATCTCACTCTCAATCCGCAACAAGCGAGCGAGGATTTCTTGCAAGACTACCGCGAAATTTTACGACGTTTGGAAAGATTAGAAAATAATTAAAAGAAAGTTTTTATGTCAATTTATACCATGCGCACCGGAGTCGCTAATCATCCAGAAAAAACCGTTCTCGCACAACTCACCGACGCAGTCCGCTCTGGCGGAATGATTAAACTTAGCGGCAGCAACTTTGCCGTGGAAGAAAATAATCCTAGCAGTTTGGGCGTGAGTGTCCAAGCTGGTCGCGCTTATCTTAAAAACAGTACCGGCGGCAATGCTTATCCGGTTATCAGCGATGCCGTGGAAACTTTAACCGTTAGCAGTAATGCCACTTCTAATCCACGCCTGGATACAGTGGTGCTTTATCTAGATTTAAATGCTCAGCCAGACGAAGATAATGAAGGCAAAGACGTAGCTAAGTTAGCGATTTTAGCTGGTACACCAGCGGCTTCGCCAGTGGAGCTCACCGACGCGGAAATTCAAACGGCCTTAGGCACGCTTTTCCCTTTTGAAAAATTAGCGGTCATCGAAGTTGCTGCTGGAGCCACGGCGATTCTGAATGAGAAAATTACTGATAAACGCCGGCGCGCCTACTTAAAAACGCCCAGAGCAGTCACAATTATCACCGATAGCGCCAGCACGACGCCAGACGGAAGTTTAAGCGATCAACTAGAAGTGACAGCTAATCAAGATTTCACCCTTAATCTACCAACTAATATGGAAATCGGGGATTGGCTAGCGTTTATTTTTGTTCAAGACAATGTCGGCAACCGCAATTTAACTTTTAATAGCAGTTTTCTGAGCATGAATAGCGATTTAGAGCCTAATAATTTGCCCAACAAGGCGACCACCTACATGATTGAAAAGTGCAACGCTGGTTTTCGGCTTTATCTCGGTGGTCGCCAGGAATAAGGCGCTAGAAAGTCTCAACAGATGCTCGAAATCGGTCATAAATTATTAAGCCGCAAATTTTTGGCGTGGCTGATTCCAGTAATTCTAGGTTTTATCTTAGTTTTGCGCGGTTTTTTAACCGCAGATGACTGGTGGATGTTCACTATCTCCATGGCTAGTGCCTACTTTTCGATTAATCTAGGCAGCAAAAACAGTCTGGAAAAGCCATAAGCTTTTTTCTTGAGTAAAAATTATCAGCCAATGTAAAAAAAGAGCCTTTCCTCTGGTAAAAGGTGAGCCTTTATTGAAGCAAAATCTTGAAAAAACCGTTCTAAAATGTGTTCATTCTTTAATTTTGTATATGTTAGAAGAAAAAATTGTCAAAGAGCGTTTGCGTCTTTGCAATCCAGGCATCACTGGTCAGTTATGTGCCGCTCTTCAGATGTCTCAAGAAGAATCTGAAGTGATTAGTAAAAATTATTACCTTGACCACACTGAAGGACAAATCGCTGATGAAATAGCTGTTTCGCGGGCGACCGTACAAAGAATCAAAAAGCGTGCTTTGCAAAAAATTATTCACGCCACTCGTTGCTTGGATCATTTTGATAATAAAACTAGCAAATTAATTCAAGACGTCTTTTTTAGTTAGGTCAACCAGTAGTGGTTTTTGACTTAAGAGGTGGTAAACGAAAAATCAGATTTTGCGAACGATTTAACAAATTTAAATAAGATAACTCTGATCGGTAACGATGGACAAATAGAGTTAAACTAAAATCTGGGTTCGCAGTGGGCAATTGCATGACTAAAAAGTTTCCAGCTTGATGCAATTGCCCACTAGCAGTCATTTTAGCCAGACTACCGTAATAAGTTTGCGCTTGTTGCAAAATTACGGTTTCCAATTGACCAGCTTGCCAAGCCTCCAAGTAAAATTTTTTGGTTTTTTCCCAAGTTAAACAAGCACTGGTCATCGTTGTTTTTCCCAAAAGTCTAGCAGCGCTTGATTACTAATCAAAGCGCTGTTTTTTTCTTTTTCTTGCTTATTCTTTAATGCCTCTGGTTTTTGCCAGTTAACTGCGCTCGCTAATGATTTTTTTGTGTAAGCAATTTCTTGAAAAAAGCGGTATTTAGCCAGCAAAAGAGTGGTCTTTTTTTGTTCTTGCATGAGTTCTAAATCTTGATGCTCTTGCAATTCTGCCAAAAAATTTCGCACTTTAGTTAGGCTCCAGCCCCACCGACGACTTAATTCTCGCTGGCTAATTTGTAAACGGTTAGCGTTTTTGTCGTAGAGTAAAAGTAAATCGACCCAAGCTTGACCGCGAGCAAAAGGTTTATCTTGCCAAAGGTCACTTAGAAGCAATTGCCGGTAAAGCTTGATCCAGCCGCTTTTATTCACACGCATAAATTAACGCTGTTTTTCTTTATACAAGCGTATTTGCGTCCACAATTGATAATCTTGCCAAGTAGGAAAAAGCGGCTGTTGCGCGCGCTCGCGCGCGCGATTAATTCGTTTCAACTGTTTTCTTTGTGAACGTTCAATCTTCCGGCATAAAGCCCGCAAAAGCGGTAAAACTGCTGGCATAAATTAAACAAAATAGTGCCGGTACTTTTTAGCCAATTTACTCAAGTTCTGACGCGTAAAACCAAAAGCTTTAATAATATCTTGATTAGTGAGCCCATGATCTCTTTGCAGATTGTAAATACTTTGGTAGAGAAAAAAGCCATAAGCTTTTTGAATTTCCGCACTTAAATAAATAAGTGCCTGATTATAATTGGGCACGCTTTCTTTGAGCTCAATTGGGCAAGAGCGAAAACGAGTGGAGAACATAGGTTCCTTTCCGTGGGCGACGACCTCAGCGGTCTGCGAACGGCAACGAAAAAAACTTACTAGAGGAAAAAAAGAAATCGCCACTGCTTCTGTGACGATTTCTGTTATAATAAAAAATCCGAGTGGAGATGTCGCATAGTGGTCAATTGCACACGCTTGGAAAGCGTGAGTCTCGCAAGAGCTTCAGGGGTTCGACTCCCCTCATCTCCGCCATATTTAAGTCATTTGGAAGTGTCGCTACCACCGCCGTTTGGCGGGACCGCTCCTGAAGTCGTGGGCGGCTATGAATAAAGTCGAAGTCGTGGACGGCTATGGCACCCCGCCGTTGGCGGGGCGGGAGTAAGACTAAGTGAAAACTTAATAAAAAAGCAAACAAATAGAAAGTTAAGGAAAAATAAAGTAGAATGCGCAACATAAAGGAAGTGTCGCCTAGCGGCTATGGCAACGGTTTCGAAAACCGTCGGGGCAACCCATCGCAGGTTCGAGTCCTGTCACTTCCGCTCAAAATGCAGACAACTAAATTAAAAAAAATCTGGACAAATTTAGCAAACTCATTAAGCTTTTGGCTAATTTGTCTTTTCGTCTTTGGCTTAAGTATTAGACTTTTCAATTTAAATATCCCCTTTGGCATTACCCACGATGAACTGGATTACGTTCTTAACGCTAAGTGGCTCAGTCTAAGCGGTAGCGATCTCACACAAACTTGGTCACCCTGGAAATTACAACCAATTGTCACCGAAACTCTCACTGCAGAACTGACACCGGTAGTTTACAGCTGGCTAATGCCTTTAATCTCTTTTGATTTATCCGGTGTCCGTTTAATCAGTAGTTTAATCGGCGCCCTTTTACCTTTGGCTCTTGTTTGGTGGCTGCTCAATCTAAAAGTCGATCGTAAAACCGCCCTTTTGAGCGGCTTAATTTTCACTCTCAATCCGTGGAATCTAAATTTTAGCCACCAATTATACGAAGGACCGTTGTCGCTTTTATTTTTGCTTGTTGGTTTAACCTTGTTAGCAAAAATTTTTCATCAATTTCAAATTCGTCCCAAACAAAAACGCCTAATTTTAGTAGTGGCAGCTTTAATAGCTTTTGCCTTTTGTTATTTCACTTATCACGGCAATAATTTTTTGCTTTGGCCGTTTGTATTCGTGCAGTTATTTTGGTTATGGAAACAAAAATGGTCTTCCAGTCAAAAAGAAAAACCGGGGGGGGTCCGCCTTGCTGGCTTAATTGTTTTGGCCGGCGTTATTTGCCTTTACGGTTTTTCTTTTATCAACCGCGCCGCTTTAAGCACTCGCGCAAGCGAAATTATTTTCTTAAATCAAGAGCCGTTAACAGAAATGGTGAACGAGGAACGGTTTACTCTTCTAGACAATCGTTTGAACAAAATTTTTAGCAATAAATTCGTGGCTGGCGGCTCAAAGCTAATGGAAAATTTCCTGGCTGTTTTTGATCCTAATTATTGGTTTTGGGACAGCGTTAGCGCGCCGGTTCTGGGTTTGGCTGATCACGGCTGGTTTTATGCTGGCGAATTTTTCTTGCTTATTTTTGGTATTTTTTCCCTGACTCAAAAAAGTACTGATAAAAATTTACGTTGGCTAATTGCGGGCTGCACTTTAGCGGCAATGATACCCGCGCTGATTACAGCGACCAAACTTAATTTAGTTTTCCGCGCCAGTTTTTTGATTCCTATCATCTGTTTTTTAATTGCTTTAGGCATTGAACAAATTTTCAGCTGGACGCCAAAAAACTGGCGCTGGCTCGCCACCACCTTACTCATTTTGTTTTACATAGTTAGTTTTGCCTATTGGCAATGGTATAGTCACCAACGTTATCCGTTTTTAAAGATTGGAACAAGCGTTTTTCATGAACGTTTGGTGAGCGACTATATTGCGCGGCAAAACGTACCCACGGTGGTGGTGGCGGAAGGCAATCAGGCTTATGCGCTTCTGCGGGCAAGTATTTTTTATCAGCAAGGTAAACAAGTTGACTTAGAAATGATTGAGCAACTGGCGCCAGAGATGAATAAAGTTAACCAAAATGCTAGCTTATCTTGGCAAAATTTGACTTTTACTGCAGATTGCACCGAAGCTTGGCAACTTTTTGAACAAGGCGCGCGCTTAATCATTAAAACGGACAAAGTGGACAACTGTCATTTCCCTTTGGAAAATTATACTCAAGAAATTTTAAGTTCGCCTGTAGACAGTGGCGCTTGGTATGTGGCAATAGAGAAAAATAATAATTTGCTTTGCCAGAATTACGCCACTAGCGATTATATTTATAATCATCAAAATGATGATTATCAAGTAGAAACCTTGGATGATCAAACTTTTTGCGCTAAATGGTTGTTAAAACAAGCGCCGATAACGCCCGAAAATTGAACCTAAATTTTCCCAAAATTACTTCTTGACAAAGAAACGAAAGTAGTCTATATCTTTTGTTAAGATAAATTTTAAGGGTTAATGAAGAAAGGTATGCGTGGCAATCACTCTTTATAAAAAACAGAAACAAATTTACGACTATATTTGCCAGTATATTCAGCGCAATGAATTTGCACCCACGCTCAAAGAAATCGCTGACGCCATGAACGTTAGTTCGGTGGCCACTATTCACGAACATTTACGCGCTTTGGAAGAAAAAAACCTGATTAAACGAAACAAAGGTAAAAATCGCTCAATCGAATTGATGAATCGCACTTTTGTCCGCCTAACTGAAGGTGTTGATTTGCCAATTACTGGTTTTTTAAGCGCCAATGCGCCTCTTACTCCCAATGTACGCACCGATCAAACCTTTCGCGTTTCTCCAGAACTAATTACTGGCAAAAAACGCGCTTTTTTACTGCAAGTGCAAGGGGAAGAACTGAAAGAAGAACTTTTGGCTGATGGTGATTATATTGTTTTGGAAGAAGATAAAGAAATACAACCAGGCAATATTGTTGTTGCCACTTTGGACAACGGTTTAACGGTTATGCGGCGTTATTTTCGCGAAGCCACTAGGCTTCGCTTAGAGCCGGTTTACGATCAAGAAGCCATGCCGATTTACGCTGGCAAAGTCACTTTGGTTGGCAAAGTGATGGGCGTGATTCGTAAGGCTTTTAACTAGACAAGATCAAAAAATCAGCTATAATAACCTTTATGCTAATTCGTGCGATTACTCTTGAGGAAAAGGATTTATATAACCGGATGGTGACTCATCCGCTCCAATCATGGGAATGGGGAGAATTTAAAAAACTGAACGGTCAACAAATCGAGCGAGTCGGCTTTTTTGAAGGCGGCAAATTAATGAACGCCTTTCAGGTTTCCTTTCATCAAGTTCCAGGTGGCAATACGGTTGGCTATTTACCTAAAGGTCCTATGCCAGACGAAGAACAGCTAAAGTCTCTGCAACAATTAGCAGCGAAACATAAAGCTATTTTTGTTAAAATTGAGCCAAACGTGATGATCAAAGCCGGCAGTAAAAATTCTGGTTTCGCCACGATTGATAAATTTATTAGAGACCGCGGCGGGCAAAAAGGTCACGCTCTTTTTACAAAATATACTTTTGTACTTGATCTAGAAAAAACTCAAGATGAGCTTTTTGCTCAACTGCACAGTAAAACTCGCTACAATATTCGTCTGGCTATCAAAAAAGGTGTCCAAATTATCGATGATACCAGCGAGGGCGGTTTAGAAACTTTTTTACGTCTTTTGCGCGAAACTACAACTCGGCAGAGCTTTTACGCTCATGATGATGATTATTATCGTGGTCTTTGGAAAGCTTTGGGTAAAAGCGGCATTATGCGGATTTTCCACGCTGTTTACAATGAAACAGTGCTTGTTTCTTGGATTATTTTCAATTTTAACGGTAAATTATATTATCCCTACGGCGCTTCTTCCAGTTTATACCGAGAAGTGATGGCATCTAACTTAATGATGTGGGAAGTAATTAAATACGGGCAACAAAATAAACTTAAAAGTTTTGATATGTGGGGTGCTTTGGGACCGGAGCCAGATCAAAAAGATCCTTGGTATGGCTTTCATCGTTTTAAAGAAGGTTACGGCGGCACTCTGATGGAAAACTTCGACAGTTACGATTTAGTTTACAATCAAACATTTTATAAACTTTTCAATGCCGCCGACAAAGTTCGTTGGGCTGGTCTACGAGTGAAAAAAATGTTTGGCATTTAAAAATTTAGAAAGGTCTTTTTATGACTGCTAAGTATAAACGCATTATGCTCAAGGTCACCGGCGAGTCTTTACTAGGAAAAAGAGAGTTCGGCATTGATTTTGAAGCAGTTTTGGCTCTGGCAGAGAAAATTAAAAAGATCAAAGAAACTGGTGTAGAAATTGCCATCGTTATTGGCGGCGGCAATATTTATCGCGGCGCCAGCGCCGCGAAGTTCGGCATCGACCGTTCCACTGGTGACTATATGGGCATGCTAGCCACCGTTATGAATGGTATGGCTTTGGAAGATGCTCTAAATAAAATTGGTGTGCAAACCCGCCTCCAATCAGCTCTGTCGATGCCGAGTGTGGCGGAAAGATTTATTCGCAAGCGCGCCATTCATCATTTAGAAAAAGGTCGAGTGGTAATTTTAGCCGCTGGCACCGGTAATCCCTACGTGACCACAGATACAGGCGCTTCTTTACACGCTTTGGAATTGCATTGCGAAGTTTTAATGAAAGCCACTAAAGTAGACGGCGTCTACGACAAAGATCCAACCAAAAATTCTGACGCTAAATTATATCGCACGCTCAACTTTGAAGACGCTCTGCATGATCGCCTGGAAGTGATGGATAGCGCCGCTATGTCTATGGCCATGGAAAATGACTTAATTATTCACGTTTTCGATTTATTCAGTGACGATAATTTGCTTAAAGCCGTTCAAGGTGACGACATTGGCACGATTATTAGCAATAAAGTGAAAACGGTTTTAGCTTAAGGAAGAAGGGGAATTATGACAACAATTGGAATTAACGGTTTTGGCCGCATCGGTCGCACTGCTTTCAAAGTTTGGCTGAAAAAAGCCAGTGATAAAGCCAAAATGGGCTTGATCAATACTTCTGGTTCGATGGACGTGGAGGGTTGGGCACATTTGCTTAAATACGATAGCAATTATGGCCGTTTAGAAACAGCCATTGCTTGGGAAAAAATTCAAGACGCTAAAAGTGCTACCACCGAAAATCCTCTCATTGGCTTTTTGATCATCAACGACCAGAAAATTCCGGTCACAGCGCAACGCGATCCAACTTTAATTCCTTGGGCTCAATATGGCGTGGAAACGGTGATCGAATCAACTGGCGTTTTCACCACGGCAGAAAAAGCTGGTTTGCATTTACAAGCTGGGGCAAAAAGAGTGATTATCACTGCGCCGCCAAAAGGCGAAGGTGTGCAAATGTCGGTGATTAGCGTCAAAGATTTTGACGGCAGCAATCCGATTATTTCTAACGCTTCTTGCACCACTAATTGTGTCGCCCCAGTGATTAAAGTTTTGAGTGAAAATTTTGGCATTGAAAAAGCCCTTTTGAATACAATTCACGCTTACACCGACGATCAAAATTTGCAGGATAATTCGCACAAAGATTTACGCCGCGCGCGCGCGGCGGCTCTCAATATTGTGCCCACTAGCACCGGTGCCGCCAAAGCCGTGGGCGAAATTTATCCTAGTGTCAAAGGTAAATTTGATGGCGTCGCCATTCGCGTACCGGTGAAAACTGGCAGCTTGGCGGATATTGTTTTTGTGAGTAGCCGACCAACTACAAAAGAAGAAGTCAATCAAGTGCTCTTTGACGCTAGTCAAAAAGCTGAATTTGCAGGCATTCTAGCTACTACCAGTGAACCGATTGTGAGCAGCGATATCGTTGGTCGCGACGAATCTTCAATTGTCGATTTAGGTTTAACTAATGTTATTGAAGGTAATCTAGTGCGAGTAGTCGCTTGGTACGATAATGAATGGGGCTACTGCAACCGGTTAGTGGAGCAAGCAATTAAAAATATTTAGAAAGTTAAAATGACAGACGCAAGTGAAACTTTAGCTAAACAAGCTTTGGAAAAAAGCGAAGCCGACGAAGTGGCTGCTTCCGATAAAATTGCGGAAACTCTTAATGCTTTGCAAGGAGTAATTGAGCGTAATGCGCACGAATTGCAAAACGTAGACAGAACTCTGCATGAAAAACGCGAAATGCTCAAAAATATGTTGGATAACAACACAGAAATCAGCGAAGCAGAAGTGAAAGCTAAAGCCATGAATGACGAGCTGAAACAGAAAAAAGCCAAAGTGGCTGCTGATCCGGCGAGCGTGGCTTTAAAATTGGAAATTGCAGAAATTTCGCAAAATAAAAAGGAAATTGAAGAAGCGCTTTCGGAACACTTAGTCAATTATCATCAACTCACGGGCAGTACCAGTTTTGATACTTCCGATGGTGATCAATGGGAATTTAATATTAAAGCTCGTGTGAAAGCAAAAAAATAATCATTCATGATCAAACTTTCTGTTGTTGTCAACACTAAAAATAGCGAAAAATATTTAAAGCAAACACTTAAAAGCGTCCAGGCTATTGCCGATGAAATCGTAGTGGTGGATATGGCTAGCACGGATAAAACTTTGGAAATTGCTAAGAAATTTACCGACAATATTTCTCAATATCCGCATCCGGAACTAGGTTTTGTGGAGCCGGCACGCGAATTTGCTTTTGCTCAAGCTAAAGGCGAATGGATTTTTTTGCTTGATAGTGATGAAGATATCAAGCCAGAACTAGCGAAATTAATCCGCCAAGTAGTTGATAATGAAGAAACAACAGTCCCGATTGCCGAAGCTTATTTTATTGCTCGCAGCAATATTATTTTCGATCAAGCGATGACAGATACTGGCTGGTATCCAGATTACCAGTTACGGCTTTGGCGCCAAGGTGCTATTCGTTGGCTGCCGACTATTCATTCTGTACCAAAAATTATTGGCAAAGCGGAATATTTCCCTTGCGAAGATCGTAATTTAGCCATTGTCCATCATAATTATCAAACTTTAGAACAATTTTTGGAGCGCAGCAATCGCTATAGCAGCGTTCAAGCGGAAAACGAATTTAGTCTAGGCAAAAAAACTGATGTCACTCCAGAGATTTTATGGCAAAGTTTTTTTGATGAATTTTGGCGCCGGGGTTTTGCTGACAAAGGTATGCTCGAAGGTAATCATGGTTTAATTTTGTCTTTTTTGCAAGCGCAAAACGAAATGATTACCAAAGGTAAAGTCTGGCAAGCGCAAAAATTCCCATATCGACCGTTAACTTTAGTACGTTTGAAGAAATTACGTCACCGCTTCCAGCAAGAAGCCGCCTATTGGTGGGCGGATTTGCTCGTTGGCCAAAGCAAGGGCTTAAGTAAATTTTATTGGCAAATCCGCCGCAAACTCAAAGTTTAGCGGTATAATTAAAAGTATGGATAAGATCGCGATTATTATTGTCCACTATAATACCGACGAAGAAACAAAAGCTTGTTTGGAAAGTTTAAACGAGATCAAACATGAAAATTTTGATTATCGAGTGATTTTAGTTGACAACGCTTCTAAAGATAATTTTGTTTTGCCAAAAAAAATTAAGAATACTGAGCTTATTCGCAGTGACACGAATTTAGGTTTCACCGGCGGCAATAATCTCGGTTTCCGTTACGCTAATCAACACTATAATCCGGATTATTTTTTACTACTTAACTCAGATACTTTAGTGGCAGCGGATTTTTTGGAAAAACTTTATCAATGTTTACAAGAAAATCCCAAATTGGGTTTAGTTAGCCCAAAAATTTATTTTGCCGCCGGCGATGAATTTCATCGTGAAAGTTACAGCAAAAATAATTTAGGTAAGGTAATTTGGTTTGCCGGCGGTGTCATTGACTGGGACAATCTCCAAACTTTTCACTTAGGTGTAGATGAGGTTGATCGTGGCCAATTCGAAACAATTAGCACTTTTGATTATGCAAGCGGCTGCTGTCTGCTGGTCCGCAGAGAAGCTTTGGCGGCGAGTGGAATTTTCGATGACGATTATTTCCTTTATTACGAAGATACAGATTTAAGTTTACGTTTACGCGCTAATAATTGGCAGTTAGGATTTTGTCCTAGCGCTGTTATTTGGCATAAAAATGGCGGTTCAACTCAAGGATCTGGCTCGCCTCTACAAAATTTTTATCTAACTCGCAACCGGCTATTATTTTTTTCACGCTATGGAAGAGGTCTAACTAAATTGCGCGCTTATCGTTTAGCCAGGAGACTTTATTTTCATGGCGATCAAGTAGAAAAAAAAGCTGCCCGTAATTTTTTCTTGAAACGTTTTGGTAAAGAAGTAGTTGTTTAAACAAATTTAAAAATGCAAAAAATTACTGATCTCACTATCGTTATCATCGCTAAAAATGAAGCAGAAAATTTAAGCAATTTATTGCCGCTGCTAAATTTTTCTGAGAAAGTGGTTGTAGTTGACCATCAATCAACTGACGAAACGAAAAAAGTAGCTGAGAATTTAGGAGCCACTTGTTGCCCAAGCGAAGTTGATTCTTTTGCGCAAATTCGCAATCAAGCTCTTAAAGAAGTGAAAACTAAATGGGTTTTCTATTTAGATGCTGACGAACGCGTTACTCCAGAATTAGCTAATGAAATTGCAACAGCGATAAAAGATGAGCAAATTAGCGCTCTTACTTTAAAAAGAGAAAACATTTGTTACGGTTTTCATCTACAACATGGTGGTTGGGAACGCGATTTGGTTACTAGAATTTTTCGTTTAAGTGATTTAAAAGGTTGGCAAGGAGATATTCATGAGTCACCGCAATTTAGCGGGTCCCAAAAAGTCCTAAAAAGTCCCTTAATTCATTTAACTCACCGTTGTACAGCGGATAATTTACATAAAAGCGCTGCTTGGACTCTAAAAGAAGCTCAACTCTTTATCGCTGCCAAGCAACCACCAATAACTAAAAAAATTATTATTCGTAAAACATTGATGGAGTTTTATCGCCGTTATTGGCAGCAAAAAGGTTATCGCGACGGCATGGCCGGTTTTGTAGAAAGTTTTGTGCAAGCTTTTAATCGTGGTTTGGTGTACATTCAAGTTTGGGAATTGCAACAACAACCGTCGCTTGAGTCGAAATATGCTCAAGAGGAAACAAGAATCGCCAAACTTTGGCAAGCCGGATTATGAAAATCGTTTTTTACTCCCCATATTTACCAAAACATTTTGGCGGGGGAGAGAAATATTTTTTTGATGTCGCTCTCACTTACGCTCAAAAGCACCAAGTCTTTATTGCCTTACCAGCCAATATTAAAAAAACAGATTTAGAAAAAATAAAATCTGATTATCAAGATTTTTTACAAAGAGACTTAAGCACTCTTAATTTTATCATTAGCCCGTTTGGTGCCAACAGTAAGCGCTTACAAAAAATTTTTTGGACCAGCAAATTTGACGTCGTTTATTTTGTCACAGATGGAAGTGCCTTTTTTTCTTTAGCGCGCCGCAGTATTATGCACATTCAAGTGCCGCTAGTTTTGCAACGCAAAAATTGGTGGGAAAAATGTAAATTTCGCACTTTTAATATCATCAATTCCAACTCACAATTTACTAAAAAAGTGGTGGAAAAATATTGGGGTGTGAAAGTGAATTTAGTTTGTCAGCCAGGAATTGATACTGCTCAATTCGCTCCCACCGTTTGGAAAAAAGAAAAAATTATTCTTAATGTAGGCAGATTTTTCGATCAATTACATTGCAAAAATCAAGTGGTATTGGTGGAATTTTTCCGGGCACTTTTGGAAAAATATCCTCAAGAAATGCAAGGTTGGAAATTAATCTTAATTGGAAAAGTGGAAAGCGAAGCCTACGTTAACCAAGTGCGTAAACTAGCGGCTGGTTTGCCAATTGTAATTTTAACCGAAGTTAATCATCAAGATTTAATTCGTTATTATCAAAAAGCCGCTATTTACTGGCACGCCACCGGTTTTTATGATGATCCTTTAAAAAATCCGGAAAAGATGGAACATTTTGGAATTAGCACTGTGGAAGCGATGGCAGCCGGTTGCGTGCCAGTGGTTATCGGTAAAGGCGGTCAAACAGAAATTTTAGGTCACGATTTAAGTTATTTATCTTGGATAACTCAAGCTGAATGTTTGAAAAAAACGTTGCAATTGATTAAAAATCCTAAACGTTTGCTAGAAATCGGTCATCAAGCGCAAAAGCGCGCTGATAAATTTAATCTCAAAGCTTTTGAAAAGAAATGTTGGCAGCAACTAGAAATGAAAAAATGACCGCAAACATTACTTTTGTAATTCCTAGCTTTCGCGGTTTAAATTTATTACAAAAAAATTTAGCCAGTGTTATCGCTGAAGCCAAAGCCGGCGATCGAATTATTATTAGCGAAGATGGCCCAGCTGACCAAGAGAACATTCAAGCACACGATAATTTTTTTGCTCAATTAAAAACTAAATTGCAAGAAAAAAAAATTGATTTTACTTTTTTACCTTTAACAAAAAATTTACGTTTTGCTGTCAACGTCAATCAAGCGATAGCATTAGTAGAAACAGATTTTTTCTTATTGTTGAATAATGACGTGCGCTTGGAAAAAGGGGCGCGCGCGCAGTTACTCGCGCCCATGACAGATAAAAAGGTTTTTGCTGTAACTGCTCAAGAAATTGATAAGCAAACGCAAGAACATGCTGGCAGAAACAAACTTTGGTGGAGCAAAGGTCGTTTTTGGCATAGCCGCGATGAAAATTTAACTGAACTAGGCGAAACAGCTTGGGCTTGCGGCGGCAGTAGTTTATACCGAACAAAAATCTGGCGCCAACTCAAAGGTTTCGATCAAAAAAATTATTATCCAGCTTATTGGGAAGACATAGATATTTCTTATCGCGCCCAGAAACTTGGTTACAAAGTTATTTATCAACCAGCCGCTAAAGTTATTCACGAACACGAGACAACAAATCAAAACGTTTTTGGCGCCGAAAAAATCGCTCGCATGAGTTGGCGCAATGGTAGTCGTTTCGCCAGAAAAAATGGCAATTTTGGTCAAAAAATGAGTCATTTTTTCTTGGCTCCATATTGGTTGCTCAAGCAATATCCGACTTTCCGTTACTGGGCAGCAGTATTGCTTTTGGCAGTGTTGACGCGTTTTGTCGCTTTGGGACAAATCCCAGCTGGTTTAACGGTTGACGAAGCGGCTATTGCTTACAACGGTTACGGTATTTTTTCTCAAAGACGTGATGAGTGGCTCAACCGACTGCCGGTCTCCTTTCGTTCCTTTGGTGATTACAAGGCGCCTTTAGCGATTTATCTAAACGGTTTTGCGACTGCTATTTTTGGCCACCAAGATTTTGCTGTTCGTCTGCCGTTTGCTTTAGCTAGCGTTTTGAGCGTTTGGTTAATGATGCTATTAACAGATCTTCTTTTTCAAGATAAATCGGCTCAGCATCAAAAAATAGCGGCTGTAGCCGGATTTTTTATCACTATAGTTCCTTGGAGTTTTCATTATGGCCGTTTATGCTTTGAAAATAATTTTGCTCTATTTTTTATTTTGGCTGGCAGCTATTTTTTGCTCAAACAAATTAAAAGAATTGACGATCAACCGCAAATTTATTGGTGGCAAAAATGGCTCAGCACACCAATTTTGATCAGCGGTATTTGTTTTGTAGCTTCTCTTTATAGCTATCATAGTAGCAAAGTCTTTTTGCCACTATGGCTAGTTTTTTTAAGTATTTACTACTGGCGTTTCTTAAAACAAAATTGGCGTTTACTAATTTTGCCTTTGGCGGTTAGCGGTCTTTTAGCTTGGCCATTGCTAAAAGATAGTTTTTGGGGTGAAGGTTTAACTAGAGCCAATAGTTCATTTATTACGAATTCAAAAATTACTACTTTGAAAAAAATTCAGTTATTAGGTAATGGCCTAATAACTCATTTCACGCCCCAATATCTTTTAGCAGGGCAATTAAATACAATCGCAGACAATCAACCAAATGTGCGGCATGGAGATAATCATAACGGCGTTCTCAGTCTACCAATTGTTTTTTTAATTTTATTAAGTTTGGCAAGTTGGCTTAGCTATAAAAATGTGCGTCAAGATAATCAAGAAATTTACACTTGGAGTTGGGCATTAATTTTATTTGGTTTATTGCCAGCTGCGATGACGAGTCAAATTCCGCATAGTAATCAAGCAATTTTAGCTCTACCAGGATTTTTATTACTGGCAACCTTGGGTTATACAACTTGGCCGAACTGGTGGAAACAACCAGTAAAAATCGTTTCTAGTTTTCAATTTTTAATTCTGATTTTAGCTGGTTGCTCTTTCTTAACCTATGTTAATCGCTATCAACAAACTTTTGCTATTGGCGCAAGTGATGAAATAACTCAAGAGCATTATCTTGTTAGTCAACTTTTTGCTCAAAATTTAAGTACAGCTTTTGCTTATGCCACTACTCAAGAAAAAAATGTCGAACGAATTTTTGTGGCTACAAATTTTGAGCAACCATATATCTATGCCCTTTGGGCGCGTGGCACTAAACCAATTGCTTACCAGGGTGGTAGTTTGAGCGCAAAATATACTTTTGTCGATAAAATTAGTTTTGCTGATCTTGAACAAAATGCTAATAGTCTATTTATTGTTAGTCCAGATAAAATTAGTGATCCAGAAAATTTTATTAATTTAGAACCAACGCAAACTTACTCAGATCTCAATGGTGAAACGAATTTACTGATTTATCAAAGTGAGTTATAATAAGATCTATGATTAGCGTAGTTTACGCCGTCCACAATGAAGAAAAAATGTTGCCTCGCTCTCTGGCGAGCGTAGATACTTTTGCCGACGAAATTATTATCGTTGACGGTGAATCAACAGATAAAACTGCTGAAATCGCTAAACAGTTCGGGGCAAAAATCATCAAGACAACTAATAAAGCTAATTTTCATATTAATAAACAAATGGCGATTGATGCAGCTAAAGGTGATTTGATTTTGCAACTCGACGCAGACGAAGTGGTTGATGAGCAATTACGAAATTTTATTATCAAAACGCACGAAGCTCAAACAAAAGAAATTGCTGCTTGGGAAATTGCTCGTAAAAATTTGTTTTTCAACCGTTGGCTAACTAAAGGTGGTCAATATCCGGATAAAGTGATTCGCTTGTTCTGGCGCGGGCAAGCTTTTTTACCGCAAAAAGATGTGCACGAACAAATGGCGGTGAAAGGTAAATTGGGCGAAGCTGAAGGCCACCTAATGCACTACGGCAACCCGGATTTGAGCAGCTATTTACAAAAATTTAATACCTATACCAGCTTTAAAGCTATGCAGCTTGCAGAAAGTAAATTGCCGCGCAATTTTGGGAGCGCTTGGCAATACTTAGTTCATAAGCCATTAAGCACTTTTTGCAGTTTATATTTGCGTCATCGCGGCTATGTTGACGGTTGGCCGGGTTTTCTTTTTGCTTATTTTAGTGGTGCACATCACGCCGTGGCCTATTTAAAGTATTGCGAAACAGCTGCTGCTGAAGGAAAAAAAAAGCTGAGGGTTTTTTTTCCTACTAGCCCGTATGCCAAAGAGCAGGCCCATCGTGGTATCGGTCGCTATACGGCTTGGCTTAAAGATTATTTAGAAAATTTTTCTGACTTAGAGATTGTCGAGCGCGCGCGCAACGCAGATTTGGTTCATTACACTTTTTTTGATTTATTTACCCGGAGCTTGAAAAACTTACCCAAAGAAAAAAAAGTGGTTTTAACGATTCATGATTTAACGCCATTACGTTTTCCGCAAGATTTTCCGGTTGGTAAGCGCGGCCAAGTTAATTTATGGTGGCAAAAATGGCAGGCGCAACGCGCAAATTTAATTCTTACGGATTCTCAAGCTAGCAAAAAAGATATTCATGACTTATTTAATATTGCTAATAAAAAAATTAAAGTAATTTATTTAGCTGCTAATCCGGCTTTGAAACCAGCTTCTGCTGAACAAATTAAAGCTGTCCGTAATTTATACCATTTGCCTGCTAATTATATTCTCTATGTTGGCGATATTAATTTTAATAAGAATTTACGTCAGCTAATCAAAGCTCTGAAATTTTTGCCTCACAAAATTAATTTAGTGATGGTGGGCAAAAATTTCCAACCACAAGCCATCCCGGAATGGCAAGCCATCGAAGAACAACTGCATTTGAGCGAAGTTGAGAGTCGAGTTACTTTCTTAAACAAAGTTAGTAGCGATCAAGAATTAAGTGCTTTGTATACCGGCGCCATTGCTTATATCCAGCCTTCGTCTTATGAAGGCTTTGGCTTACCCGTTCTAGAAGCGATGCGTTGTCAAACGCCAGTTATTTGCCAAGCAAATTCTTCTCTGCCAGAAGTAGCAGGCGAATACGCACTCTATTCAGCTAGTTTACAAGGCAGAGATTTTGCAACTAAGGTCGAAGAAATACTTGATTGGAGTGCCAATAAACGACAAGCTTGGCTAAAAGCGGCGGCGGCTTGGGAAAAGAATTTCACTTGGGAAAGTACCGCCACTCAAGTGCACGACGCTTATCGGCGTCTATTTCTCTAAAGCGTAAGTTAAATTCTCGGTGACATTTTTCACCGGAATAAATTTAATTTCTTGGCGAATTTTTTCTGGAATTTCCACCAAATCGCGTTCATTTTCCGCTGGAATTAAAACAGTTTTACAACCGGCACGATGAGCAGCTAAAGCTTTTTCTTTCAGCCCGCCAATTCGCAAGGCTTGACCGCGTAAATTAACTTCACCGGTCATCGCTACGTCTTTGCGAACTGGTTTCTTAGTTAAAGCAGAAACGATAGCTGTCACCATGGTTACGCCGGCGCTAGGTCCGTCTTTAGGTACAGCTCCCTCTGGCACATGAATATGTAAGTCGCTTTTCTCAATTAATTTTTGTTCAATTCCTAATTGTTGAGCGTGACTACGAATAAAAGTATAAGCTGCTTGCGCTGATTCTTTCATCACGTCACCAAGTTGACCAGTCAATTTGATTTCGCCTTTACCAGGCATGACTGCTACTTCCACAAAAAGAACTTCGCCGCCAACGCTAGTCCAGGCCAAACCAGTGGCCACGCCAACTTCGCTTTTTTGATTGCGCAAAGAAACATCAAATTTTTCTGGGCCTAAATACTGATGCAATTTAGCTGCGTCAACCGTCACGTTTTCGAGCTGCTTCTCCAAAATATCTTTAGCAATTTTGCGCATGATTTTATTCAATTGACGATCAAGTTCACGCACGCCAGCTTCTCGAGTGTAAGTCTCAATAATCTTCGTCAAAATGCGATCACTAATTTTCACTTGTTTCTTTTGCAAACCATTTTCTTCAATCGCATTCGGTAGAAGATAACGTTTAGCGATCATTTGCTTTTCCGCAGTGGTATAACCGCTATAACGGATAATTTCCATCCGATCCAAAAGTGGAGAAGGAATATCTAAAGTATTGGCTGTAGCAATAAAAATCACTTGCGACAGATCAAAAGGCATGTCTAAATAATGATCTTCAAAACTCTGATTTTGAGCAGGATCTAAAACCTCCAACAGCGCAGAAGAAGGATCACCTTTATAATCATGAGCCATTTTATCGATCTCATCAAGCATAAAAACCGGATTGGCCGTGCCGGCCTGTTTTAAACCAGTAATAATTCTACCCGCCATGGCGCCAACATAAGTACGTCGGTGACCACGAATTTCCGCTTCGTCGTGCACGCCACCCAAAGAAATTTTGGTGAATTGGCGACCGAGAGCTTGAGCAATACTCTTGCCGATACTAGTTTTGCCTACTCCTGGCGGACCAACAAAACATAAAATAGTCGGCGTTTTTTTTGCTTGTTTTTGTTTTTCACGCAATTGCAAAACAGCAATATATTCCAGAATACGATCTTTGACTTCAGTCAAACCGTAATGCGATTGATCAAGAATTTTTGCTGCTTCTTTGAGATCTAATTGGTCATGACTCAATTTGCCCCAAGGCAATTCAAAAACCGTATCCAACCAAGTGCGTAAATAACCGCTTTCCGGACTCATAGTTGGCGTTTGCCGAAAACGTTTGAGCTCTTTATTAATTTTCTTTTTATTATCATCGCTGGTTTTTAACTTTTCCAGCTGTTTATTGTATTCGTCTGCCACTTCTTCTTCGTCGTCCGTATCGCCCAATTCTTTTTGAATCATTTGCAAACGTTCACGCAAAATGCTCTCCTTCATATTCTTTTCGAATTTAGCATTTGTTTTGGCAATAACTTGTTTTTCCACCTGAACAATTTGCAACTCTGTTTCCAATTGCTCCAAAACCAATTGTAAACGTTCACCAATATTGAGCGTTTCCAGGATTTTTTGTTTTCTTTCCAAAGAAGCAGTCAGAACATTGGCGATGTGATCAGCGACTTCACTCGGAGGCACTTGACGCAAAAATTTTACAAATTCTTCGCTATTGCTAACGCTACCTAAATGAACCAAACGCAAAAAAGCTTCTAGCAAATGATTGCTCATCACTCTCAGCTGCTCTTTAGGTAAATCTTCCACATCTGGCAGCATTTCTACTTGAGCAATCATGATTTCGCGTCGTTTGAGCCAACTCAAAACTTTACCGCGATTGACGGCGCGAAAAGTGGCCATAATGCCTTCCGGCACCACTTCAGTACTTTTAATTTCGATAATGACGCCGACACGGAAAAGTTGACCAGTGGTGGGCACGTCGATTTTGCCATCTTTTTGAGTAGTGACAAAAACTAAGTTTTTAGTTTTGCCGCAGGCGCGCAAAGCTGCCTGCGAAAGCGGACGAGAAAAAAGCATTTTTGTCTCTAGTCCAGGGAAAATAGTACCTTCTTTCAAAGGCGCCACTGGCAAAACTAAAATTTGATCGTTTTGATTTTTATCCGTTTTGTTTAACATGTTGGGCATCAATTATAGCGGATTTTTTAGCAGTGTCAAGTATTAATTGCTAATTAAATTTGGACAGTTTTTAGCAAGTCGCGCAAAAGAGCCGCCAATTCAAAATCCATCACTTTCACCGCTTCTGTCATGCGCCGCTTAATTTTCGGTCGTAATTGGCGCCGTTCATAAGGAGTTAGATTATCAGCGGCAAAATCAGTGAGATCGATGACCGTTTTCTTATCTAATTGAACTAAAGTGGACTTTTTAGACTTTTTTTTGCCAGTTTGCGTCTGATTTTGCCCCCACGCCTGCTTTTGCATTTTTTCTGCTTCAGTTAAATCTTTATCTGGACGTTCAAGTAGCTTTTCTCGAATTTCCTTCGTGACAGTTTTGGGCGTGATACCATGTTTTTGATTAAAATTTAACTGAAAAGTGCGGCGGCGAGCAGTTTCTTCCAAAGCGCGCTCCATAGAACCAGTCAAACGATCTGCGTATAAAATCGCTTTTCCATTTAAATGGCGAGCCGCCCTGCCAATAGTCTGAATTAAAGAAGTATCACTTCGCAGAAAACCCTCTTTATCAGCATCCAAAATTGCAACTAAAGAAACTTCCGGTAAATCCAAACCTTCACGTAAGAGATTAATCCCGATCAAAACGTCATATTTACCACTTCGCAAGTCGGCTAAAATATCACTGCGATCCAAAGTTTCCACGTCGGAATGCAAATAAGCCACCTTTGGCAGTTGGTCAGCTTGAAAAGTTGCTGGCAATAAATCAAATTGTCGCAAAACAGCCTTCATTTTATCTTCGTCATTTAAATAATCGGTGAGAGTTTCTGCCATTCTTTTAGTAAGTACGGTCACTAAAACTCTTTGGCCAAGCTGCTTGCGTTGCCAAATTTCTTTAATTAAATCTGGAATTTGATTTTGCGTTGGGCGAATTTCTGTTTCCGGATCAACTAAACCAGTTGGACGAATCAATTGTTCAACAATCTTACCATTTGCCATCTGCGTTTCCCATTCAGCTGGAGTGGCGCTCACAAAAACGAATTGATCATTACGTTCTAAAAATTCATTAAATTTTAAAGGTCTATTATCTAAAGCGCTGGGTAAACGGAAACCGTATTTAATCAGATTTTGTTTACGAGAAAAGTCACCAAAATACATGCCTCGTACTTGGGGGATACTCATGTGACTTTCATCCATAATCGTTAAAAAACCATCTTGATTAAAAATCTTAGTATTTTCGCGGAAATAATCCAAAAGCGTAAAAGGCGGATCTCCCTGGGAACGGCCATCGAAATAACGAGAATAATTTTCAATTCCATTAACAAAACCAAACTCTTTAATCTGCTCCAAATCGTGATTCACTTTTTGCTCTAAACGATAAGCCTCGATGATTTTGTTGCTCAAGCGTAATTGTTCTAAACGAGTTTTCAGGTCGGCGCGAATTTGCGCCAAAGAAGCTTCCTGAGAATTTTTATCGCTTACCACATAGTGTTTAGCCGGATTAATCGTGATCAAACGACGCCCGGGTTGCTGATAGGCAAACTCGGGCGGCTCAATAACTTGCCCGCTTTGCGGATCTAAGGCTTCAATTTTACTTATGCGATCGGTTAAAGTATCGATAATCCAGATATGACCACGATCGGCTGGCCAAACTTGAATCGTATCACCAGCCAAACGGAAAGTGGCGCGCTTGAGATCGTAAGGAGAGTTTTGATATTGCATCGCTCGCAAGCGCGCCACCAAACTTTCTCGGCTAATCAACTCGCCTTCTTTTATTTCCAAAATCGAGGCATTGTAGTCTGCCGGAGAACCCAAATTATAAATACAAGAAACTGAAGCCACTACAATCACATCTTGACGAGTGAGCAAATTAGTAGTAGCGCTTAAACGTAAACGGTCGATTTCGTCATTAATCGTCGCTTCTTTCTCGATATACGTATCAGTAGCGCTGATATAAGCCTCTGGCTGATAATAATCGTAGTAAGAAACAAAGTAAGAAACGGCATTTTCGGGAAAGAAATCACGCAGTTCTTGATAGAGTTGGCCGGCTAAAGTTTTGTTATGTGCCAAAACTAAGGTTGGTTTTTGAGTTTTTTCAATCAAATTCGCCATGGTAAAAGTTTTGCCAGAGCCGGTGACGCCCAAAAGCACTTGGGCTTTGGCGCCAGCTTGCACGTTTTTCACCAAAGACGCAATTGCCTCTGGTTGGTCGCCAGCGGCTTGATACGGAGAAACTAGTTGAAACGGTTTTTGCGCCATAGAGATAATTATACCTGATTTTTCAATTTAATTAGCTTCAAGAGCTAAAAATTGCCGCCTGTGGAAGACTGAGGAAAACCACAAGCGGCATATTTGAAGTCTGTTTCCAAGCTCGAGTCTCGAATTTATCAGCGATAATGCCAATAACTCAAAACTAAATATGAGCTGAAAACAAAACTATCTCATATTATATCATAAAAAGTCGTTTTTGTCAAGTGGAAAGTTACTTTTTTGTTTTGATTAAAATAAATTAAGAGAAGGCCCCGCCCTTGCGGGCGGGGCTGAAAAACCTTTTAGAATTAAATTTTCACTTGGAGATACTCATTTTCTTTGCTTTGACTGTGATGAATCACAATCTCAGCGAGATTGCCGTGCAGCCAATACTTTCGCAGTAAGACCGCATAATCGCCGCCGGATCGCAAAGTATCGCCAGTATGCCACATCGTCCCAACCGGAGCAGCGGCGATCATTTTTTTGTGAAGCGTTAGGCTGCGATCGTCGTTTTTTAGCACAATTGCCATCGAACTCGCTCCTTTGCATCTTCGCCAAAGCTCCTTTTTAGACCAAAGCGGCCTGTAGAGTTGCGAATGACTTGCTGGCGGGAGCGGCTGGGGGTTTCACCCAGACAAGCTCGCTGACTTGACGCTTGGTATTCACGCGGTAGACGAGGGTGCCAAGATCGCTCTCTTGCAAGAGCAGGCTGGATTCGTCGGCTACGAGCGCCTTTAACTTTTTCGGACTGATAGTCTCTCTCTTAAGAATGGAGAGATTAATTGGTCTCCAGTCCGAAGAAACCCAGCACAGCTCGTCATCTTCATCCGGCTGAAAGCGGGTGATCAACAGCAGAAAGCCATAAGCATTGGTGCTTAGAACCTCCACCATATCGCCGCCCAGTGCTTGCCAGATCATTCCAGACATTAGCTCACGTCTGTCGAAGTCCGTGCTGGTAAGAATGAGCTGGCCGTTGTTAGGGCTGCAGAGTTTCACCAGCGACTTTTTGTGCCGATCGATGACGTTCAATTTCATGGGTATTCCTCCTCAGTTTTATTTTCTGCCCTTGCAGGCAGATTAAGATAGATTATCATTATTTTAATTTATCTTAATCTGCCTGCTAAAACAGAGTAAAGCTCAGAAGAAATGAAAATTTAATTTTTAAAAAGCAAGGACAAATTTTGTTTGTGGCAAAAGCAAAAGCGCTGATGCTTCTTTTTTTTGCCCAATAAAAAATGCCAGGCAGGAATTATACCACACTGGCATTTTTTGTCAAGAGTAATATCTTATAAGATTAATTGTGACGCTCCAAAGCCACTTTCACGCTCGGGCTCATGGTGGCGCAAACGGTTGCTTTCAAAGCTTTATCACCGACAGCTTTTAAAACTGCTTGTAAGTTTTCGGCCAGATCAGCAGCAGCTAAATCGGCTTTGCCAAGACTAACGTGCAAAAGCGGCGCTTTGCGCTCAGTTTTTAAAACAGTTTTGCCGCCCAAAAGTTCAGCTTTCTTCTTTTCTGGATCGGCAATAATAGTTTCATTCTTAGGATTTGGCATTAAACCTTTCGGACCAAGAATGCGAGCTAATTTAGCCAATTTCGGCATAAAAGCAGGCGTAGTCAAAAGAATATCAAAATCCAGCTTGCCAGCTTCAATATCTTTCAATAAATCATCGTTAACGATCGCCACCCGTAAAGTTTTGCCAGTTTGATGAGGAAAACTAACATTAATACGATTGTCAACTTCTTTAAGAACTAAATCAGCCGAAATAGTGCCCACAAAACCGCTATAAGAAGTTTTTTGCACCAACTCAATTGCTTCCAAAGGAGAATAAAACTTGCTCTTATCCACTTGAGAACGAGCTTGCACGTATTTTTCACTGCGGCCAGCGACTTTTCTTTTCTTTTGAGCTGAGGTTTTTTCTGAAGTTTCTTCAGCGGCTACAGTGGCAGCTTCTGCGGCGGCTTCAGTTTTGACGATTTTAACTTCGTCTTTAGTAGCGTCAACAGTGACGTTCTTTTTTGCACCCATAATTTCCTTTCGTCAGTTCATTTAAGAACTCACTTCCGCCAAAATTTTCTAGAAATTAAAGCGGTTTTGATAATTTATTTAACTGTTACACCCATTGATTTTGCTGTACCAATCACGGTTTGAATAGCAGCATCTAAATCACCAGTATTTAAATCTGGAAGTTTAGTTTCTGCAATCGCTTTTGCTTGATCCATAGTCAAAGTACCAGCGCTATCGCGACCAGCAGTACCGCTGCCTTTGCTCAATTTAAGAGCTTGCTTAATTAAAGCGGAGACTGGCGCAATACAAAGCTCAAAAGTGAACGAACGATCTTGATAAACAGTGATTTTCGCTGGCACGATTTGGCCCTTTTTATCTTGAGTAGCAGCATTATATTGCTTCAAGAAATCCATCATGTTAATACCAGCTTGACCCAAAATTGGACCCACTGGCGGGGCTGGAGTAGCCGTGCCGGCAGGTAAATTTAATTTAAGAGTATTAATAATTTTTTTTGCCATATTAATTAATTCCTTATTTTTATTTCACTTTTTCAATTTGTAAGAAGTCTAATTCCACTGGTGTTTCTCGACCAAAAATATTAATTAAGACTTCCACCTTGCCTTTATCATCATCAATCTTGCTCACAGTACCCAAGAAATCGTTGAAAGGTCCATCGATAATTTTAACCGCTTCGCCTTCAATGTAATCAGCCTTAAATTTAGTTTCTGTTTGGCTAATATATTTTTGAATTGCTTCTACTTCGCTCTTGGAAAGAGGCAAAGGCTTGTTGCCGCCAGTGCCCACAAAACCGGTTACACCTTGAGTGGTTTTAACCGCAATCCAACTAGCATCGCTCATTTCCATATTGATTAACATATAACCAGGGAAAATTTTCTCATTCACAGTTTTGCGTTGACCACGCTTAATTTGAATTTTTTCTTGAGTTGGAATCAAGGTTTGCAAGATCTGGCTTTCCAAACCCAAAGTTTGAGTGCGCTGACGCAAAGCCTCGGAAACTTTATTTTCGTGACCAGAATAAACGTGGACGATATACCACTTTGCTTTGTCGTTAACGGCATCAGAAATCACCACCACATTAGGTGACATCACTTGTACTTCCTGAGTTTCAGGAGCCACAATTTCTTGATTTGCCGTTTGTTTACTAGCCATAAAGTTATTCCTCTTTATTTGCTGATTAACCATTTAGTGAAACTGCTAAAACCGAAATCTACGCCGGCGACATAAAGCGCCATTATGGTCGACAAAGCAATAACTAAAATCGTCATTTGCTTGGTGTCTTCCTTGCTAGGGAAAGAAACTTTTTTTAATTCTTCCACTACACCGGCCAAGTAAGTTTTAATCTTTTTCACCATAAAGAAGCAGTATTATAGCATATTTTTGCAAAAATAGAGAAGACAATCTGTTGTATAATAAAGATATTAGGCCCAGGTGTTGGAATTGGTAGACAAGCTGGTCTCAGAAGCCAGTGCTCGCAAGAGCGTGGAGGTTCGAACCCTCTCTTGGGCACCAAACTGGAATTGGCAAGAAAAACTTAAAAAAAGCAATATCTTTCATGGAAGTTGCCCTGCTTTGTTAATGACAATAGCCGATATTGCTTTGCATCAAACAAACGGGACTTTTTTATAATTTCCATTTAATGTCCAACGAAACCGTGGTAAAATGACCGCATGACAGATTATAGCCAGGAGAAATGGTATACCGGTTTGAGCCTTAATTTGCAGCCACTCATGGATACAACAATGAAACTTTTGGAACGTGAAAAAAATCGCCCAGGAGAATTTGAAGATTATCAGTTTATCGTTTTTCCACTAGCCAAGGCTTTTGAAGCTTTTTTGAAAGATTGGCTTTATCAACAAAATTTAATTGAAGAACGCGTTTATCGAAGCAAAAAGTTTTCTATGGGCCGTTCACTTAATCCAGATGTACGTTTGGAACAGCGCGACGAATTTTGGTTTTACGATGATCTTTTGCAAACTTGTGGCGAACATACAGCTCGTTTTGTTTGGGAAACTTGGTTGGAACGTAATCGCTTATTCCATTTATATCCGGGAGAAGAATATAAATTGAGTTTAAATGAAGCCGAAGCCTTAGTACAACAATTCATCCGCGCCATCGATCTTTGCTTGTTTTGTGTGAGTGAAAAGAAATAAGGCGAGTATGAACTTAGATTTTCTTGAGCAGCTTAACGAAAAGCAAAAAAAAGCCGTCGTCCACACCACTGGACCAGCTCTGGTTTTAGCTGGCGCCGGCTCTGGCAAAACGCGAGTTCTTACACAACGCGTGGCATATTTGCTGGCGACGCAAAATTTGCGTCCAGAGCAAATTTTGCTTGTCACTTTTACCAATAAAGCTG
Organism: bacterium; assembly: GCA_030539095.1. Lineage (GTDB taxonomy): Bacteria > Patescibacteriota > Microgenomatia > UBA1400 > PJMF01 > JAUNST01. The sequence continues at coordinate 2,656 of JAUNST010000002.1, read as the reverse complement.
CCTTAGAAATGAAAAGTCGCGTCCGCAATTTAACTAATTACGATTTACCATTTTCTGGGACTTTTCACAGTTTTGCCACGCGCGTTTTGCGGCGTCATGCTTTGGCGGCCAAACTCGACCCCAACTTCACTATTTACGACAGCGATGATCAATTAGCACTCCTGAAACAAATTTACAAAGATAATGGCTGGGATCCTAAGGATTATAAGCCGCAAGCGGTTAAAGCAGCTATTAGTAATGCCAAGAATTTTTTACAAACGCCAGAAGATTATCGCCAGGCGGCTTACGGCGATTTCGGCGAGTTTGTGGCTAATGCTTACGAAGTTTACCAACGAGCGCTCAAACGAGAAGCGGCTTTAGATTTTGACGATTTGCTCAACGAAACGCTCAGGCTTTTGCAGGCAGATAGTCATGTCCGAAATTTTTATCAAGAGCAAATTCAGTTTGTTTTAATTGATGAATATCAGGATACAAATAAAGTTCAATATCGATTGAGTAAAATCCTCAGTGCGCCGCAAAATAATTTATTTGTCGTCGGTGACTTTAGTCAGAGTATTTACGCTTGGCGCGGCGCCGATTACACCAACATGCTCTCTTTTCAAAAAGATTTTCCACAAGTTACCACTTATCACCTAGATCAAAATTACCGTTCTCATCAAGCGATTTTGACGGCAGCGACGCAAATTATTCAAAAAAACACCGATCATCCAATTTTGAATTTGTGGACCAGCGATAAAACGCCAATGAAAATTAAATTGGTGGAAGCGGAAAGTGGTAATCAAGAGGCTGATTGGGTGGCGAGTGAAATTAAACGTTTGCGCGATGATGAAAACTTAAATTTACAAGAAATCGCCATTTTGTATCGAACTAATGCTCAATCGCGTGCTTTTGAAGAAGCACTTACCAGGCATCGCTTGCCGTATCGTTTGGTCGGCGGTTTTAAATTTTACGAGCGCAAAGAAATTAAAGATTTACTTGCTTATTTACGTCTTTATTTCAATCCTAAAGAAAGTGTTAGTCTTAAGCGAGTGTTGAAAATTGGCAAACGTCGCTACAATCAATATCTTGATTGGCGAGAAAAGTATCAAGAACAAACAGAAAAAGAAGAAACGCCGCTCAAACTTTTGCAAGAAATTATGCAGGCAACTAAATATCGCGAACTTTATGATCCCACTGAGCCAGAGGAAGCGGTGAAATTGGAAAATATTAATGAGCTGCTTGCTCATAGTAGTCAATTTAATGAGACGCTTAATTTTTTGGAGAATATTGCTCTTATTCAAGATGATTATTTGCCGGATGATGCTGGCGCCGAACAAGAACAAGATCAAGTGCAGCTAATGAGTTTACATTCTGCTAAAGGTTTGGAGTTTAAAGCGGTATTTATGGTGGGCATGGAAGAGAATTTATTACCTCACTCGAGAAGTCTTTTTGACGCCGCTCAATTAAGCGAAGAGCGACGCTTGTGTTACGTCGGGATTACCAGAGCTAAAGAAAAACTCTATTTCACTTGTGCCAGACGACGGTGGCAATATGGCGTCACTACGATGAGTTGTCGCAGTCGTTTTTTAGATGATTTAGATGACAAGTTACTTGAGATAGAACGTTTAGATGAATATGTACCAGAGCAAGTGACGCCGTGGCAACCGAGGCGCGCGCGCCGCCAAGATTTTCGCGCGCGCGTAGAACCGGAAAACCATGAGCGCCGCTTCGTTCCAGACGAAGACGTGAGCGCGGCGCTCAACGGCGACTTAGATTTAGAAGTTTTTTTGCGTTCGTAACTTTCAGTTTTGGAGACAGCGGACTGTGAAGCCGTAGAACTTGCTGTTGTTGCCCGCCGGGTTAGCAGCAGTAGAATTGAAGTTCAGAGTACGAGCGTAGACAGCACTGTAGCCCGTACTGGACCAAAAGTAGCCGCCGCCGCCCTGAGTGCCAAGATCTCCAGTGGTAAAGGAACGACCAGAGTAGAGACCCAGGAAGCTAGAGTTTTACGCCTTAACGGGCAAATAGTTGTTTCAGTTTTGAGACAGCGGACTACAAAACCGCCAAACTTATTGCTATAGTTTGTTGGATTAACAGTAGTAGGACCAAAATTTAGCCTACGAGCGCTGGTAACACTAAGGTCTGTACTAGACCAGAAAAGACCATAATCACCTTGGTTTCCAAGTCCTCCGACAGCATTGGAACTACCAGAGTAGAGACCCAGAAAACCGAGGGCTTAACGCTCTTTTGAGCAAATAAAATTTTCAGTTTTGGAGACAGCGGACTGGAAAGCCGAAGAATTTGCTATAGTTGCCCAGCTGATTAACAGCAGTGGAGTTGAACACCAATCTGTGGGCGTCAACAACGCTACTAATTGTGCTGGACCATGATCCGCCATAGCCACTCTGATTAATAAGCTCTCCAGAAGAAAGAGAAGCACCAGAATAGAGACCCAGGAAGCTAGAGTTTTACGCTTTTACAGGCAAACGTGTTTTCAGTTTTAGAGACAGCGGACTGTGAATCCGTAGAACTTGCCGTTGTTGCTCGACGGGCTAGCAGCAGTAGAATTGAAGTACAGCCGACGAGCGCTGACAGCACTGTTGCTCGTACTAGACCAAAAGATGCCGTTGCTGCCCTGAAGGTAGAGCCCTCCACCAGCATTTGAGTAGCCAGAGTA
>JAUNST010000029.1 GCA_030539095.1 bacterium | reverse complement strand
AAGCTTTTTATTTTTGAAAAAAGGAGGCGTTTAATGGCACATTTAATTGTCACCCACAATGCTCCAGACTTAGACGCTATTGCTAGCATTTGGCTGCTCACTCGCTTCGACGCACAACACTACGCCGGCAGCAGAGTAGCTTTCGTTAATCCAGGAGAAACAATTAGCTTGGAAGCCGCCGCCGAGCTTGGATATCAACTTGCCGACGTTACTCACGTAGATACGGGCGGCGGCGAATTCGACCATCATGATCCAGCGCGTGCCAGTAAAGATTTTTGTGCTGCTAGTCAAGTTTACCATTATTTAGAAAAAATCCATCCGGAAATTAAAAATGATTTAGCCTTACAAGAAATGGTTAACCATTTCTTAGACGTCGATCACTTCGGCGAGGTTTTTTGGCCAGAAAGCGACCATCCACGTTATCAATTTATGCTACATCAAATTATTAGTGGTATGGATAGAACACAAATTAATGATGATAATTATCAAGTGGAACTAGGCGCGCGCTTGCTAGACTTCGTTTATGCAGGGATGAAAGGCTTTATTGAAGCGCGCGCGCAACTTGCCGAAGGAATTGTCTTTCCGTTAAAAAACGGCACCGCTTTTGCCGTAGTCTCTAGTAATGACGAAGTGCTAACTGCTGCTCAAAAAGCTGGTCATTCTTTAGCAATTAAAAAAGATGAAAAAACTGGGCACATCCGTATTAAAGCTCGTCCAGATTCATCTTTTGATCTTAAACAAATTTATGAAGCTATTCTCTTAAAAGACAATGTCGGAACTTGGTACTATCATCCATCCGGGAAAATGCTGCTTAACGGGTCGCACAAAAGCAATAATCATAAACCGTCACCCCTTTCTTTAGAAGAAATTGTTAAGATCGTCAAAGATTATTTAAGTTAATTTTGTTATAATAAGCCATCATGACAGAAAAACTTTTTACTCGCGGAGTTTGCCAAATTTTACCAGACAAAGATTCTTTAGCTCAAGCTGCGGCCGAAAGGCCGCTTAAACTATATTTAGGCATTGATCCCACAGGTGCGCTTTTACATCTTGGTCACAGTGTGGTTTTACGTAAACTGCAGCAATTTGCTCAAGCTGGTCACCAAGTAATTTTACTAGTTGGCAATGGTACTGTGCGCATTGGCGATCCTACCGGTCGTGACAGCACTCGTCCAGTTTTAACTGATCAAGAAATTGAAGCAAATTTCCAAACCTGGAAAGATCAAGCCAGCAAAATTTTAGATTTTGATAAAATCGAAATTCGTTATAACGGCGACTGGCTAGACAAATTAAATTATGCTCAAATTGTCAAACTGCTCGCTAGCACAACTGTGCAACAACTTTTGGAACGTGATATGTTTCAAAATCGACTTAAAAACAATTTGCCTATTTTTGCTCACGAAATTATTTATCCGCTTTTGCAGGGTTATGACAGCGTCGCTCTCAACGTCGACCTAGAAATTGGCGGTTCGGACCAAACTTTCAATATGATGATGGGTAGACATTTACAAAAACTCTACAATCAACATGAAAAATGGATTTTAACCACGCCAGTCATCAACGGTTTAGACGGACGTAAAATGAGCAAAAGTTTCAACAATTACATTGCTCTTAATGACAACGCCCAAGACATGTATAACAAAACGATGACTCTTAATGATGATTTAATTAGCGAATATTTTACTCTACTCACTGATGTGGACGAGACGGAAATTGCGACTATGACTCAGGCCATGCAAAATGGCGAAAATCCAATGATTTTTAAGAAAAAATTAGCGCAAACCTTAGTCACTGCGTATCATGATGCTGCCGCTGCCGCGGCAGCTGGCGATTTTTGGCAAAAAACAGTTTCCGAAAAACAAATCCCGACAGAACTGCCAAAAATCGTGGTTAACAGTTTTGCATTGCCATTACTTGAATTAGCTCAAATTGCTGTTCCAGAAGAAAGCAAAAGTAATCTTAGACGATTAATCGATCAAAAAGCAATTGAGCTCTTAGACAATCACGTTTTGCGCATCGGTAAAAAACGTTTTTATCAATTAGTCCTCAAATAAAATGAAAAAAGTTACCAAAGTTAAAATTCGTAACACAGTTATAATTGTCTTAATTATAATTTTCTTTTTAGGTGGTTCACTTACCGCAATCTTGAGTTTATTCTAAGTTCACCCTTAGCAATAACGTCCCATAGCTCACGATATTCACCTTCGTAACCCAAAGCCCAAATTGCCATACCACCCAAATCCAATTGGTTAACCAAGTCAATTTTATAACCTAAAGAACGCGCATTTTCAAAAAAACCAATATGCCAACGTTCTGAATTTTCTTGATCTGGAAAAACAAGATAAGGTGTCAATGATCGCTCGTCCCATCTTTCTTGAGCGTTCATTTCCGGATCATTAAGAATGTTTTGCGCCCCACGATAAGTTAAAGTTTCTCCTGTATCCGGATAAGTTTTAGCTGTATCCAAATTGTCACTCGTAGTTATCCAAGCATAACCATAAAAAGGCACCACTAAAATTACTTTATCGCTCGGTACAAAACGCAATAAACTCCGAATGTCTTCCCAAATATCACCACCCCAAACATTTTTACCCAAAGTGGGAGCGGTTGGCCCAGGCACACTCGATTTTTTTGTCTTATAGTCATAACCCATCACTAAAACTCGATCAACAATCATTGACAATTTAGGAAAATCCCACAAATTATTCATATTCGCCGCTCCGCCATAAACATCTAGAGACAATCTTGTTCGCGGATATTTACGTTTGAGCATACTCTGCAAACGATAAATAAAATTAGTCATCACATTGCGTTGCTCTTCACTTACATAGCCTAAATATTCCAAATCTAAATTAATGCCATCTAATTGATTCTCGCTTACTAAAGTATCTATGCGATCGATCAAGTAATCTTGGCATTCATAGCAAGCTAAAAGTTCTTCAATCTCTTCCGAATGGGAAGTAAAAATAGTCAACTCAACTTTAATTTTATTGCGATCAAGTTGAGCCAAGATCTGTTTATAATGATCACTCTGGTAAATTTGATAAGCCGCATCATCTTCAATTTGACCTTTGCCGTTCACCGCCAAACGAAAATAACTTAAATGCGTCACTGCTGGATGGAGTTGATAATTATCTACATTCCAATAGGGAAGAAAACCGTAAACAATATTTAATGCTTCTTCTGGCTCTCCGCTAGCTTCCCGTTCATAACTGCCCAGCACCTGGCTTTCAATTACAGTTTGTTCGGCTACAGGGTAAGTAATCTTGGTTTTTTTAGCATAAAAAAATAAAAAGCATAAAACCGAAAAAACAAATGCCAAGGGGAAAATAAACCAATATTGCTTAACTTTTTTCATTTTAATCACCGTATTGTCGAGCTCCCATACCTTCACTCACATAGTAAGGAGAATCAACAATTTGTTTACCGTTTTCGTCAACTGCTCGCACGCAATCTAAACAATAATAATCAAGCAAAGGATCTTGGGCAATTTGACGATCCTGCGGTTCTAAGCCTTCTTGAGATTCACCTTCCTTTGGCGGCAAGCCAGTAGCTGGATTAATCCAAGCGGCCTCGGTACGCACTCCAGAACGAGTAGGATAACCTTTAGTCCAATATAAATCTCTCTTCATATCACCACAACCATTAGCCATAGGAATTTCGTTGCCGTTTTCATCAAACTTCTGATCTGAGCCGCGCAAAGGCATGCCAGTCCAGCAAACATTTCCTTCTTGAATAGTCTCCGGAGCCGCAGGCCAAATAATTTCTTCATCCGCTAAAACGCGAGACATCAAATCGTTCCAAATAGGCGCAGCGCCAGTGACACCAGAAACTAAACGATAGTTCATGGCGCTGCCATCAGTATTGCCAACCCAAACCACTGTCAAGTAATTAGGCGTAAAACCAATTGTCCAGTTATCACGCACATCATTAGTTGTCCCAGTTTTCACTGCTACTTCCTTGCCTTTAATTACTAATTCACTATTACTACCAAAACCAAGCCAGCGCGCACGATCATCACGCATAATATGGCTAATTAAATAGCTTGGTTCCGGCTGTAAGACTCTTTCTAAATCGACATTATTACCATCAGTTTCAAACTCAACCTCCGGATTAGCTTGCAAAAGTGCCAAAAGTTGCTTTCTTTCTTCTATATCCGCTTCATAAAGTACATTACCTTGATAGTCTTCAACTTTAGTAATTGAAATTAAAGGCACTTTGACGCCTTGATTAGCCAAAACAGCAAAAGCTTGCGCCATGTCAATCATTTTTACTTCACCACCACCCAAGGATAAAGACCAACCATAATTTTTTGCATCCTCCCAAGTGCTAATACCCATTTTTTGCGCTTGATCAATAAAACTTTCCAAACCGATAACACGCAAAGTTTTCACCGCAGGAATATTAAGCGAACTGCCCAAAGCTTGACGCACGGTCACCGGACCGTTGAAACTACCGCTGTAATTTTTAGGACAATATTGCGGTTGACCGATATTCTCGAAACAAGTAGGCACATCTAGAAGAACACTACTAGGATTCATCATTCTTTGCTCAAAAGCGGTAGCATAAACCAAAGGTTTAATAGAGGAACCCGGTTGACGTTTGGCCAAAGTCACATTCACTTGGCCGTCATGATCTTCATCATAATAATTACGACTGCCAACCATAGCCAAAATTTCGCCAGTGTTTGGTTTAGTAATTAAAGCAGCTCCATTACCTACTTTTAATTTGTCTAAATCGTCAATCTCTGCAGATAAAGTTGCCTGAGCATCCTCTTGTAAAGTTAAATCTAAAGTTGTGGTCACTCTTAAACCACCACGAAGAACCTTTTCTTCACCAAACATTTCATAAAGTTGATCGCGCACATAAAAAACAAAATGAGGAGCACTAATGTTAATTTGTTTTTTAGCAAAAACTAATTCCTCCGCTAAAGCAGCATTAGCTTCTTCTTGAGTAATGAACCCCATTTCTACCATGTTTTTCAAAACCTCCGCTTGTCTTTCCTTAGCTGCTGTAGCATCGGAAGCAAACGGCGAATATTTACTAGGAGCCTGAGGTAAGCCGGCTAAAAGAGCAGCTTCCGCTAAAGTGAGATCGGCCGCTTTTTTGCCAAAGTAAGTATCAGCGGCGCTACCAATGCCCACCGCCGTACCGCCATAAGGAATGTAATTTAAATACATTTCCAAAATTTGATCTTTGTCGTAGCGCATTTCCGTGACAATGGCTAAAGCAATTTCTTTAATTTTCCGATCATAAGATTTTTCACTACTCAAAAAAGCCTTTTTCATCAACTGTTGAGTGATAGTCGAACCGCCTTGAGCTAAACCGCCACGCAATTTATTAACTACAAAAGCCCGAACAATACCAATCGGATCAAAACCAAAATGGTGATAAAAGTTTTTATCTTCGATAGCAATAGAAGCTTCTCCAACATAAGCAGGTAAATCGCTTAAAGAAACTGGTAAGCGTCTTTCATCATCATAAAGTTCATATAATTGTTGACCATTACGGTCGTAAATTTGTGTAGCCACCGAAAAACGTTCATTACCAGTGGTAAGATCGTCCGGAGACGGCAAATTTCGTAAAAGCGGCAAAATTTTCCAACAAAAGAAAACAACCCCAGCCAACAAAATAACAAATAGAATTAGCAAAAGAATCTTAAACCAATTCCACTTCTTTTTTTTGTGAGTACGATGCGGATGATTACTTTTTAATCTGGAAGAAGTGAATACTTTTGACATTTTCTTGATAGAAAAGATTATAACATATCTTCGTGCTATAATGCCTCCATGCAAAGAAAATTATGTTTTCATCAGCCGGTGAAACTTAAGCCAGCTTTTCAAAATTATATCTGGGGCGGAACAAAATTTCGCGATTATTACCGCAAGGATACGCCAAAAAATTGGCAAAAAATTGCCGAATCATGGGAGCTTTCTACTCACGAGCATGGCTTAACTACGATCGCTGAAGGCGATTTTAAAGACTGGACGCTTAAACAATACCTGGACAAAGCCGGACCAAAAATCCTTGGCAAGCGTTTTGCCACTACGCGGTTGCCGATTCTTTTCAAACTAATTGATGCCAAAGATAATTTATCTGTTCAAGTCCATCCGACAGATGACTATGCCCGTAAATACGAAAAACAAATGGGTAAGACCGAAATGTGGTACATTTTGGATGCTGAACCGAAAAGTTTCCTTTATTATGGCTTCAAAAAGAAAATTAATGCCAAAGAGTTTGCTCAAAGAATCGCCGACCAGACGCTAACCGAAATTTTGCAGGCTGTACCAGTTAAAAAAGGTGATGTTTTTTTTATTCCAGCTGGGACACTCCACGCTATCGGTAAAGGCATTTTGATTGCGGAAATTCAACAGTCTTCCGACTTAACTTATCGCGTTTACGATTATGGCCGAGTAGGAGATGACGGTAAACCAAGAGAATTACATATTGAAAAAGCTCTTGAGGTGACAAAATTAGAAAAAGCACATCCCCGGAAAATGCATCCTGCCATTCCTTTACAGAAAAAAACACAAATTCAAACTCTTGCTAGTTGTCCTTATTTCGTAGTCAAAGAATTAAAATTGGATCAAGAAATTGAGCTTTTAGTTTTGGACGATACGTATCAAGTGCTTTTTGCAACAAAAAATGATTTTGTTTTAACTTTTGAAAATAAAAAGTTAAAAATTAAAGAAGGAGAAACAGTTTTCTTGCCAGCTGATTTAGGTAATTATAAAATTACTGGCTCTGGCGAATTATTAATGATTACGGATAATTAATTTATATGAAAAAACTTACTTTTAAAACTACTTATGCAGACAATTTCTTAGGCGAAAATTTTTTATCACCTATTAAAAAAGAACTAGAAATCGCTCAAGAAAAAATTTTCGCCAAAACTGGAGCTGGCAGCGATTTTTTAGGTTGGGTAAATTTACCAAGCGATTATGATCAAAAGGAATTGCAACAAATTAAAGTTGCAGCTAAAAAAATCCAAAAACAAAGTCAAACTGTGGTTGTTTTAGGTATTGGCGGCTCTTATTTAGGCGCACGCGCCGCTTTAGAAGCCTTACGCTCACCCAACTACAATCAATTAGAGAAAAAAACACCCAATATTTATTTCTCCGGTAATACTCTTAGCGCCGATGCTTTTGCAGAAATAGTCGCCATGATCGGCCAACAAGATTTCAGCATTATTGTAATCAGTAAATCTGGCACTACTACTGAAACAGCTGTAGCTTTTAGACTTTTCCGCAAATTGCTAATTGACAAATATGGTCGTCAAGAAGCAAATCAGCGCATTTACGCCGTCACAGATAAAAGCAAGGGCGTTTTGAAGGAAATGAGTAACCAGGAAGGCTACACAACTTTTGTTGTGCCAGACGACATCGGCGGACGCTACAGCGTTTTAACTGCAGTCGGTCTTTTACCATTGGCAATTGCTGGCATTAATTTAGACGATTTACTTACAGGCGCCCAAGAAGCACAAAAAAACCTCAAAAAAGGCAATCTACAAAATCCAGCTTGGCAATATGCAGGCGCACGTCAGCTTTTAGCTCGAAAAGATAAAACAATGGAAGTTCTTAGTTACTACCAGCCACGCTTTCGCCAGTTGAGCGAATGGTGGAAACAACTCTTTGGCGAAAGCGAAGGTAAAGAGCAGCAAGGCATTTTCCCGGCTAGTGTTGAATTAACCACCGATTTGCATTCTTTAGGACAATACTTGCAAGAAGGTAAACGTAACTTGATTGAAACAGTTCTTTGGTGCAAAAAGTCTCAACAAACAATTACCATTCATGAAGACAAAGAAAACTTAGACAAACTCAGTTTTTTGAGCGGCAAAACTTTAGACTTTATTAATGAGCAAGCTTTTAAAGCCACACTCAATGCTCATCAAGAAGGTGGAGTACCAAACTTTATTGTAGAAATTCCAGAAATGAACGAATGGCAATTGGGTTATCTTTTTTACTTTTTTGAATTTAGTTGCGCTTTAAGTGCTTATCTTTCCGGAGTTAATCCGTTCAATCAACCTGGAGTAGAAGTTTACAAACAAAAAATGTTTAAACTTTTAGGCAAAAACTAAGCTTATAATTTTTTATTATTGCGAGTTATTTTAATTCTAAAGATAAAAAGAAGTAAGTGTCTTTTTGAAAAAATTAGAAAAATAAAAACACCGCGGTAACCATAGAATTATATTGATAACTCAAGGATAATCGCAGTGTTCTTCCCTCACCGGGCAAGCTATATAATAACCGAGTCAACCACTAATTGCAAGTGGTAAAAATGATTGATAGAAGAATCAATAAGTTAATCGCTTGATTGAAAGAAAATATGTTATCGGTCTATATAATTCAAGCACTTTTTGCATGAAAAAATATAAATGAGAATCAAAAATTGAAATTAATGAAAAAGCAAATGCCACAGCCATCGCCAAAGCTTAGCCAACAATTTAAATGGAGCCGTAATTAAGCGCCAAATTAGATCCGGTTGATCTTCTTCACCACGAATCCAAGCAGAAATGACAATCCAAGCCTTTTGATCAGATTTGTAAACCGCAATTACCTGATACAAACGATTGTCTAAAAATTTTACAAACTTAGTTTGCCCGTCAGAAAGCGTTTTTTTTCGATCTGGATTCTCAATAGTTTTTTCAACACCAGTCAAGCTCATACGACGTTTTCTGATACGCGCTCGAGCATGATCGGTGAAAATGATTCTCATAGTTTTCAATTATAGCACAATGCACATTTTTAGATGTTCAAGCCATTTTTTGTGAGTTATAATAACAATTCACAAGCAATAAAAGAAAGGTCTAGATGAATCTTTTTCAACAAGCAGGCGACGTAATGAAATTGCGCAAACAAGCGGCTCAAATTCAAAAAGAACTAGCTAATCAAGTTACTACTATTGAAGAAAACGGCATCAAAGTGGTTGTTACTGGAGAACAAAAAATCAAAGAATTCGCAGTTGAAGGTATTGTTAGCCAAGACGCAATTAACGTTCTTAATAAAGCTCTCAAACAATCACAAGAAACTGCAGCCAAAAAAATGCAAGGTATGACTGGTGAATTGAGCGAGCTTTTAGGCAGTCTCAAAAAATAATGCAACTTTTTTTTGCTTCCAGCAATCGAGATAAAATTAAAGAATTACAAAATATCTTAGCAAAAGAGCAATTGCCTCTTCAATTGTTTACTTTGCTCGATCATCCGGAATGGGAAATGGAAATAGAGGAGAACGGTCAAACTTATGCGGAAAACGCGCTTTTGAAAGCGCAAGCGTATCAAAAGTTAACCAATTTGCCAATTCTAGCCGACGACTCTGGTCTAGAAGTAGATGTCTTACCAGGACTTCTTGGCGTTTATACCAATCGTTGGCATCCTGGCGATGCTAAGGAAAAAAATTTAGCTTTATTAAAAAAACTTGGCGACGAAAAAAATCGATGCTGTCATTACAATTGTACTTTGTGTCTTTTGGAAAAAGGTCGAGCGCCGATTTTTTTCGTCGGTCTTTGTCAAGGACAAATCGCTGATCAAATTAGTCATGAGTATGGCTTTGGTTACGATCCGATT
>JAUNST010000001.1:2376-48997 GCA_030539095.1 bacterium | reverse complement strand
AATAACTGAATTTAAAAGTTTTTTAATCAAAACCAAACCGTCAGCGCCAGCAAATAAAGCTATCTCCGGTTCAAAATTTTTGACGCTGACAGACATTTGCTGGCGGCGAAACTCTGGCAGATAGGGTAAATTAGCCACTAAAAACCAAGGTCCATCTTGATTAAAAAACTTTGGTTCCGCATCAAGCAAGTCTGCTTGTGCTAAAGTAACAACTTTTTCCAATTGCAAGCGACGCAAATTTTTGCTGGCTACTTGCAAAGCGGCGGCGGAAATATCACTGGCAAAAATTTGCGTCGCGAGATGTTTTTTTTGCAATTCACTTGCTAAAGCAATAGCAATGGCGCCGCTGCCAGTGCCAACTTCCCACACATTTGCAACTTTGTTTTTTGCAATTTCGTCCACAGCTAAAGCGACTAATTTTTCTGTTTCCAATCTTGGAATTAAAGTATCTTTAGTTACTTGTACCTGCAAATCTAAAAATTGCGCCCAACCGGTTAAATATTCCACTGGGGTTTGCTCGTCGTTGGCAATCAAAGTTTCTATTTGAGCAGCGGTCCAGCCATGCGTCATGAGCCAATTTTTTTCCCACGCTTGTCGATGATTAGGCATAAAAATTTATTGCGCTTGCACTTGTGTCCATAAAACTGCGGGAATTTTTGCCACTAGTTCAGTAATTGTAAAAAATGGCCCCACAGTGTGATAGAGTTCGTCGGCGGTTTTTTTCAAAACACGACTACCCCAAACAGCGGCCGTAATATCATTGTTATAAGCAAAAAGTCCAGCGATTAAACCAGCTAGCGCGTCACCGCTGCCACCTTTAGTTAAGCCAGCATTACCACCCTTAATTTCTTCAATTAATTTGTTGTTTTTCCAAACTTGATCAACAATGTTTTTACGCAAAATTGTCACTGCTTGCAGTTTAGTTTTTTTATCTGCCGTATCTGCCATTTCTTCCAGCTGCAAAGCTTCTTTTTGGTGCGGAGTTAAAATACAATTAGCCGGCAAAAAATTTAAATCCAACATTTGCAAAGCTCCAGCATCTAAAACAAATTTCTTTTGTGGAAATTTTGCTAATAAAAAATTAGTGATGAGATAAGTATTATTTTCCCATTCACTAAAAGTTAAATCTTTTTTTGTTTGCAAAATTTCCACCAATTTTTCCGGTTGGCGCTGGCCTCGCTCTAGTCCCGGACCAATTAAAATAACATCTGCTTCTTGCGCATAAGTTAAAATTTGGTCACGCTCAATTACAATACCATCAAAAAACTTTTTTTTATTTTCTTGAACACTTTTATTATTATTTTTAACGCTGGCATAAAAAACCATATCGACTAAGTGAGCCGCTGTTTGGGCGCTCCACAAGGAAGCAGCGTGAAAAAGTTTTGAGCCGCCAACAATTAAAACTTTGCCGTTTTGACCTTTGTGTCCATCACTTTGTGGGAGGTTTAATTTCATATCTAAATTATACCTTAGTTGACTTTGTTTTTAAGCAAAGTCAAAAAAACATCTTGGTTTAATTCCACCTTACCAAACTGTTTCATGCGTTTTTTACCTTTAGCTTGCTTTTTAAGCAGTTTTTGCCGGCGAGTCACATCGCCGCCATAAAGTTTGGCTGTGACGTCTTTCCGCCAAGCTTTAATCGTTTCGCGAGCAATAATTTTGCCGCCCACCGCTGCTTGAACAGGAATTTCAAACATTTGGCGGGGGATAGCTTCTTTCAACTTTTCCACCATTTCGCGACCCCGTCTTTCCGCTTCCGCCTCCAAAGCAATAAAGCTGAGCGCTTCCACTAATTCTCCGTTGAGCAAAATATTAACTTTAATAGCAGCCACCGGTTCATAACCAGTAATTTCGTATTCTAAAGAAGCAAAACCAGAGCTTAAAGATTTTAGTTGATCATGAAAATCAGTAATTAATTCTGCTAACGGCAATTGAATTTTTATTTTCAAATTACCTGCTGTGAATTCGCTAGAAATTAATTTACCTCGTCTTTCGCGACAAAATTGAATAATATTGCTGCCGTAAAGTTCTGGCGTAAAAATTTCTAAAGTGGCAATCGGTTCTTCAATTTTATCGATTAAACTTGGCTCTGGCAAATCTGCCGGAACAAAAACGTGATGGACTTCTCCAGTTTTTAAAGTGACGCGATAATCAACAGTCGGAGCAGTGGCAATTAAATCTAAATCGAATTCTTGATTTAAGCGCTCCAAAACAATTTCGGCATGCAAAATTCCCAAGAAGCCAATTTTAATGCCAGAGCCCAAAGCATTGGAGTAAGTGGTGCTAAAAGAGAGCGCTGCGTCATGATAGGAAAGTTTAGTGACCGCATCTTGCAAATCTGGAAATAAATCTGCGTCAACTGGATAAATTTCCATAAAAACCACCGGTTGAACTTTCTTAAATCCCGGCAATGGTTGCAATTGCGGATCTTTGGGCGAAACAATTAAAGTGTCGCCAATAGCTAAACTACGAATATCTTTAAGTCCTGTGCAAATGTAGCCAACTTCACCAGCTTTTAATTCCGGCAGAGCTTGCATTTGCGGACTGAAGCAACCGATTTCTAAAGGAGTGAAAGTTTTATCATTAGCGAAAAATTCTAATTTTTCGCGCTCGCGAATAACGCCGTCAATCATTCGCACATAAGCCACCGCTCCGCGGTGGCGATCAAAAGTGGCGGTCATAATTAAACCGCGAGCCGATGCGCGCAAATTTTGCGTTGGTGGCGGAATAACCTCAATAATTTTGTCCAAAATTTGCGCCACATTCTGGCCACTTTTGGCAGAAACAGCTACAATTTCTTCTTCATTAAAACCAAAAGCGTCCATCAACTCCAAAGTAGTTTTTTCTACATCGGCCACCGGTAAATCGATTTTATTAATAACGGGAATAATTTTTAAACCTAGATTTTTGGCTTTGTAATAATTAGAAAGCGTTTGTGCTTGCACTCCCTGAGTGGCGTCTACTACAAGAATCGCTCCTTCGCAAGCTGCCAGCGAGCGACTGACTTCGTAACCGAAGTCAACATGACCTGGAGTATCAATTAAATTTAACTGATAACCACGATAATTTAAACGCACTGGCGCCAATTTAATAGTGATACCTCGCTCGCGTTCAATCGGATTACTATCCATAATCCGTTCATGCGCGCCGCGACCTAAATTTCCGGTGAGTTCCAGTAAACGATCGGTGAGAGTAGTCTTACCGTGATCAATATGAGCGATGATAGAAAAATTACGAATTTTATCCATGGTTTTTATTTAAAAACCAGATTCGCTTGCTGACAAAGGAAAAAGCTAAAATTATTTAGCTGCTTTAGCCACTCGAGCTTTAAGACGAGCAGCTTTATTTTTATGAATCAAGTTTTTTTTGACCGCTTTGTCGATAGTACTGAAAGCTTGTGGCAAATCAGCAACTTTTTTGCTTTTTAAAACTTTATCGACGCCGGTTTTTAATTTAGTTTTCACTTGGCGATTAATTACTTGTTTGCGTTCACTAACACGCAAAGCTTTTTTTGCATTTTTCAAAATTGGCATAAGACGAGTATTATATCACAGATCTACAGCATTTATTAAACATTTTTAGCGTGCCAATTATCATCAAAAAAAGCGTCCTGTTTTCCAAAAAGAAAACAGGACGCCACATCCGAGCGTACTCTTTTGTCTATTCAAACTTCGTCACCTAACCTTGCTACTTTTTTTCACTGGATACGATAGAGATAAACTCGCCTTTCCTTGCCAGCGCGATTGCGGGCAGTGATATTCGTTCCTTCGAAAGACATCATCGCGAATTTAGTTGGCGAATAAATATCCGCCATCGGTAGCGCCACCACCAAAGCTTGAATTTGAGTGAAACGAGTCTTAATGATCTCGATTCCTCTCAAAATGAGAGCTTTGCTGAGCTGATGGCCACGGAAATCTGGGTGCACTCGCGGTTTTTTCAGTTCAGCCACCAGCGCTTGGTCGTATCCATTCAGCTGTTTGGCGTAATAGCTGACCGGCTGTTCCGGATCCAAGTGATAGAAGGCCGCGTAGCCCATCAATTTGCCGGTCGACTTTTCAAACGCCCCCAGGATAAAACCAGACGCCAGAATGCGCATCAACTCATTTTTGTTGAGCTGGCGCGACCAATCTTCCTGACCCAATTCTTTTTCCCGAGGAATGCAGTGATTATTTTGCAAATCCAAAATGGTGTCAAAATCTTGGATATGCAACTCCCTGATTGTGCCTTCCAAGCCAAAAGAAAGTTTAACGTCTCTTTCTGGCAATTTCTCGAAATACCGCACTTTAATTCCTCCTTCTTCAATTATTGAAGTTCGACGTTAAAGCGTGTTCCCACAGAGTTAGTTGTTCGGAGTTTGTTGTCAAAGAGCCTTCAGGTTTTCTAGCTAAGTGATTTTCCCTCCCTCCATTTATATCAGTTTAAGCTAGAAAGTACCTTATTATCACATTATAACATACTTTATTAATTAAGCGACTATTTTTGGCCTTTTCTTTTATCTGCCTCTAGTAATATCGTGTTTTTGTGATATAATAACCAGTCTTAAATACAAATTTGTAATTTTTTGGGGAAGGGGGTGAGCGAATATGAGTATCGTCGTTAAAAACAGAGGTAATGAATCAGTTAATGATTTAATTAAACGCTTTAAGAAAATTAGCGTTTCTTTGGACGTTAATCAAGTGGTTCGTGACCGTCAATACCATCTTAAACCTTCCCAAGTACGCAAAAATGCTACCAATGACAATCGTCGCTTGCGTCGTCGCTTACGCGGTTTAAAGAAAATGAAAAATATTTCTCCAGATATCATTGGCCGCATGCACGAAAAATTGAGTTCCAGCAAATAATCATTGGTAAAGGAAAAATAAAATGACAGTTGCAGCGGACAAGATCCGTAATATCGCTATTATTGCTCACGTTGACCACGGTAAAACTACCTTGGTGGATGGTCTGCTTAAACAAGCCAAAACTTTTGCGGCTTATCAAGCAGAAATGCAACAAACAACCATTCTCGACAACAACGCTATTGAGCGCGAGCGTGGCGTAACTATTTTAGCGAAAAATACGGCCGTGCATTGGCGCGATTATAAAATCAATATTATTGATACTCCTGGTCACGCTGATTTCTCAGGCGAAGTGGAGCGTGTGCTCAATATGGCCGAAGGCTGTGTGCTTTTGGTTGATTCTTCCGAAGGAGTGCTTTCGCAAACTCGTTTTGTTTTATCTTTAGCTCTTAAACTTGGCCTCAAACCAATTGTGGTGGTGAACAAAGTGGATCGTAAAGATCAGCGGGCTGGTGAAGTGATTAATGAAATCACCGATTTGTTTTTAGATTTAGCTGTCGACGAATCGCAACTTGAGTTTCCGATTTTTTACGCCATTGGGCGCGAAGGCATTGCCGGTAGACAAGTGGAAACTTTAGCGGATAATTCAATGAAAATCACTGATAGCACCGATCTAACTCCGCTTTTTGAAGGGATTACGGAATATATTCCTGCGCCTCAAGTGCAAACCGGACCAGCGCAAATGCAGGTGAGTAATATTGATTTTGACGATTACAAAGGCCAATATATTATTGGCAAAATTAAACGAGGCACAATTAAACGCGGCGAGCAATTAGCGCTAGTACGCGGTGAAAACAATGAAAAAGTGGAAACTGCTAAAGTGGAATTTCTTTATGAGTTTTTTGGTTTAGGTAAAAAAGAAATTGAAAGCGCAGATAGCGGAGATATTGTGGCCATTACCGGTTTTAGTCATGCTAAAATTTCTGACACTCTTTGCGATCCGGAGCATTTAGAATCTTTGCCACACATTGCTATTTCTGAACCAACAATTCAAGTGCAATTTTTAGTTTCCACGTCGCCTTTCGTTGGCCAAGAAGGAGAATTTAACACTTCACGCCAGCTCAAAGCTCGTTTAGAAAAAGAACTAGAACGCAATGTAGGTTTACGTTTAGCGCCGGGCCCGAATAGTGAATCGTTTTTAGTTTCTGGCCGTGGTGAATTACATTTAGCTATTTTAATTGAGAATATGCGCCGCGAAGGTTATGAATTTAGTGTCGGCCGCCCAGAAGTAATTTTCAAAATGGACGGTGAAACTAAAACTGAACCGTGGGAACTTTTGACGATTGAAACCACAGAAGATCACGTGGGCGTCGTTACTGCGGCCATGGGCGACCGGAAAGCGATTTTCCGCAATATGCGTAATTTGCCCAATGGCGTTCGTTTTGAATACGAAATTTCCTCTCGTAATTTGATCGGTTTCCGGAGCGAATTCCAAACTAAAACATCTGGTAGCGGTTTAATTAATTCCGTCTTTTTAGGTTACCGACCGGTAGGCGAAGAAATGGCGTGGCAACGTAATGGCGTTTTCATCGCTTCTCACAGCGGTCAAGCGCTTTCCTACGATTTAGCTCGTTTGGAAGAAAGAGGCGTCACTTTTGTGACTCCAGGTACACCGATTTATGCTGGTATGATTGTGGGCGAAAACAGTAAAAAAGAAGACATCGCAATTAATTTGTGCAAAGGTAAAAAATTAACTAATGTTCGTTCTAATGCTGATGTGCTAATTCGACTTTCACCGCCAAAACAATTTTCTTTAGAACAAGCACTGGCTTATTTAGCTGCTGACGAATTAATGGAAGTGACGCCAAAGTCTCTCCGTTTACGCAAACGCGATCTTAACGTCGCTAGCCAATATGCTTGATTTTTCCGAACAAATTCCCGAATTTTATCGCCAATTAATTAATTGGCAAGACGTTGACCATTGTCCACTGGCAAAAATGTTAGTTGCCAGCGATAAAGAACAGCGAATTGTAGCTGGCGAAAACGCGGATCCAATCGGTGATCACGTTAATGAAGTATTGCCTGGTCTAATTCACCGTTACCCACACAAAGTGCTTTTAGTTTTAAATCAAACTTGCGCCGGTCATTGCCGTTTTTGTTTTCGCCGCGCTAGCGACTTTACGCATCAAGAAACGAAACTCGATTTAGCCGCTCTTGCCGCTTATCTCAAAGCTCATCCAGAAGTTGATGAATTTATTCTTTCCGGTGGTGATCCGCTTTTGGTAGAAACTAAAAAATGGCAGGCGCTGAAAAAAGTCTTACTCGCGACCTCCACGATTAAAACTGTACGTTGGCATTCACGGCTGCCGGTTTTTAACCCTTTGGCTTTAACGCCCAAACGTGCCGATGATTTTTTTGCCCTTTCTGGCAAAAAAATCATCCTCGTCATTCACATTAATCACCCTCAGGAAATTTCTTTGGCATTCACGGATTTAATTAAAAATTTAAAAAAGAAATTTCCTGAATTGATTCTCAAAAGCCAATCCGTGCTTTTAGCTGGTGTGAATGACACGCCAACAGTTTTGCAACAACTATGCTCACGCTTAAAAGAAATTGGCATTCAGCCGTACCGTCTTTATCATCTTGATCAAGCGCCTGGTATTAGCCATTTTCGCGTCAGCGTAGCGGACGGTTTAGCACTTATGCAAAAACTAGCCCAACTTTTGCCGTCAACAAGTTTGCCAGAATATTATTTAGATCTACCCGTTGGGCGCGGCAAAGTGCCAGTGGCTAGTTTGCAAAAAACCGCCACGCCTCATCAATATTTAGCCACCAATCACTTAGGTGAAAAAGTTCTCTATTTCGACTTGACAAGCAAAAAAGTAAATGTTACACTAGAAGAGCAAAATTAATAAGAAGCAATTTAATTGTCTTCAATTAGAAGAAATGAAAGGTTTTTGCTTATGAAAAAATTCGGCAAAAAACTAGTTCTCAGTTTAGCGGTTTTTGCGCTAACGGCGATGGCTTTTGGCGGACAAATTCAAGCCGCAGATGCGAAGAAAAGTAATACGTTAAATTTAAGCAATTTAGCTCCTGAAGGTATTGATGTTGCTTCTGATGCTAGCACTTTAATCCCTAATGTGGTGACGATCATCTTTATCGTGGCCGCCGCTCTCACTTTTGCTTACCTTATTTATGGTGCCATTAAATGGATCACTTCTGGCGGTGAAAAGAGTAAAGTGGAAGATGCCAGAAATAAAATCACCAGCGCTATTATCGGTTTACTGATTCTAGCTGCAACGTGGGCGATTTTCCAATTGGTGCTCACTATTGCTTTTGGTGACACTGGTTTAACTGTTCCGACTTTGTCAGAACCAAAGGCAAACGGTTAAAATAAATAAAAGAAAAATTGAAACCCCCGCTCTCACGAGCGGGGGTTTTTGCATTAGCAGCCTTTAAGCATTATTCAGTCTGGCAAAAAATTATTTCACTCGCAAATATTCATAAGTACACAAACGATTGCCAGTGACTTCACTAACTAAATTAGTCACAGAAGTCAATTCTTGGCTTTCATCTGCATAACCTAAAGTAGCTAAAATAGCCTTAAACTCTTGGCGCACCAAACGCGTACTCATATTTTGCAATAAAATTTCTCGCAGATAAATAATTTTTTGCCATAGCGGCACGGGAATTTCTTCGGCAGTCAAAAGTAAATCTAAAATTTCCAAATACAAAAATAATCTTCGCACCTGCACCAAGTCTTCGCGCGCTTTGCCGGTATCTGCCACCAATTTTGCTTGCGTCAAAATTGGCCAATTTTTAGTTTCTACTAATTGCACTTGCACTAAATTGCCTGGTTCTAAATACGCTCTTTTGCTAGAAGTCAACTTACAGACGCCTTTAGCGACAGCAATCACTTTTCCTTGCTCACGAGTGAGCAAAGTCACGGATAAATCTTGCTCGCGATTTTTGCGGCACTTCAAAACCAAAGCAAAAAAGTTTTGTCCATTTCTTTTCACTGCTACATCATAACACAAATCCCTGATTTTACTAGAAAAACTCCCCTGTTTTTCAAACAGGGGAGTCAAAGTAGTTCTTAATAAAGATTAAACTTTTGGTGTCGACTCGGAATCAGTTTTTGCCGTGCGTTCAGCTATTGGTTGAGCATTATTTTGTTCATCCAATTTTTCATCTAAACGACGCACTTTTTCCGCTTCAATATCTAACATCTTGGTATATTTACGTCTTGTAGTTACAATAACCGCAATAATAAGGACGAAAACTAACAAAATTGCTAAGATAATCCGCACGGGAATAATCCAAAATGCTGTTTGCGCGCTTAAAGTGCCGCCTTGATTGCCGTAAGTGCCAGTTAAATCTGCAGTGTAGCGACCAAAGCCCCAGTTGGTATCCCAAGTACCGGTGAATTTTCTTTCACTATCCGGGAAAATATTTTTTTGTTCAGGATCGATTTTAGCAATTTCTTTACCCAGCATATTTTTGACCGTAATTTCAGTTTCTGGGCGAATATGCAAACTAGAACCATTTTGAATAGTGAAGCTATAATCTATCGGGCCAAATTCATTGAAGTCGGTGAAAGAAAAATCCGCAACATCGGCATTTTCTACTAACTCACCGTCAACGACGACATATAACAAAGTACCAACTTGAGCCGTCACTTTAGCGCCAGTTGCTTGCGCGGTATCGCTGCCGCTGGCTGGGCGATGTAAAATCATCGCGTAACGGCCGCCAGGAAGTGCATCTTCTGGAACAGTAATATTCACTAAAACAGTTGCCGAGCCGCGTTCTTTAAGAACAACGGTATTAGGAGTCATAGTTAGCCAATTGGCTAAACTCCACTTGCTGCTCACATCGTCATCAACGCCGATTGGCGTTTCGCCGTCGTCCGCAATAATAAAATCACGGGCAAAAGTTTCAATAGTAATCGGGCAATCCGAAGGATTGCGCACTTCAATTTCGATTTGCCGCGTTTCTCCAGGTTTTAAGACAATGCTGTAGTCGTCGCCCAAACGCGGCGGTACCGCAGTTAAAGTCACCACATTGGCATTGCAGCTAGTGGCGGCAGCTGCTTGCTGTGCCTGAACATGAGCGAGGCTAGCAAAACCTAAACCAAGCAAAAGAGCAAGGCTGGTGATAACTTTTTGACTGCTTTTCATTCTCTTTTTCCTTTCTGATTCTTGTTAAAATGAAGCTGTAACGGTATAAGTAACTGAAGTCCAATATTCTCCAGGTTTAGTAGTGGCGTCAGCGGCAATACGATAACAGACGTCGATCACGTCGCCATTTGTTGAACGTAAGTTTTCAATGATTTGCATTGGCGCGCTTCCGGCTTGCATATCTGGAAAACTGCTCCAACCGTTGGTATAAGTGAAAATTGGAGTCACGTTTGGCGTATTTCCGTTTAAGTAAGTATCGCCAGAAACCACTTCCATCGAAAAACCGAAATTACCGGAAACAGTATTCCAAGGCAATGGAATACCTGGCGTACTGTAATTAGGAATACAAGCCGTATTACTCACACCATCACCGCTGCAAACTCCACCGCCCAAACTCATTTGATCAGTTTCAACAGCAGTAATCACATAACCATTGGCCGCGTTAGTATTAACTAAAATTCTTTGCGCCGCATCAGCGAAAGAAGTATAACCGATACCGCCAAAAGGCACCAAAGTTCCGGTGGTGGCAGTGGTAGTCAAAGTGCCACAGGCAGTCGCGTCCACGCCAACACCTTCAATCTTAAAAGTTAGCTGCGGCGCCACGCGGACAGTCATTTTGACTGCATTGCCCAAACCAACATAATCACTGTTCAAGAAAATATTATTTCCCGCTTGATCTCGTTGGGCGACCAGAAAATTAAAAATACCTAAATTATTAATTGATTGACCAACTTCTGGAGTCGGATTAATCAAATCATTGATATACAAATCAAAACTTTGATTAGTTAAAGCTGAATCTCCAGCGTAAGCGCAACTGAAACCATGTAGAGAAGAAACATTAGAAGCCGGCGTCGCCTCGGCAACGTAAGTAGCATTACTTGGACAAACAATTTGCGCATTAAAATTAAAATCGAAGCCGTCATAGTCTGGCAAACCATCATTGGCTAAAGCAGCGCTACCAGAAGCGGCTTGCACGTAAACAAAGAAAACATCACCAGGATTAATATTGTCCGCTTGCACGCTAATTTTAATTGGCCCCGAAGCATTATGGATAACTGGAGTATTAATGGCAATATTGTCACTTCCTAAAACAGAAGCGAGGGGAATCTGATTGCTTTGTAAACTAGCACTGGTGGTTGCCACTACGTAGGTGCTATCTCCAATAGTGATTTCATCACCGTTCATAAGTTGACCAGCATTAACAGAATAAATTTTATTTGCTAAATTGCCAGTTGTTTGAATAAGCGCAATTGAGGTACCGGCTGTATTGCCGCCGCCCATGGCACCGCGAAAAGATAAACGCGAATTACTAGGATAAATTTCGAAGCTATTAGCCGCCACCGAATTTACCAGAGCCAAAAAAACGAAGCTAAAAACAAAAAGACTAACTAAAAATTGCGCACATTTTTTCATAACAAGAATTCCGCTTAAACGTAAATCCATTTTAAACCAAGCGCAAGGAAAAAGCAAGCCCAAAAAACCCCTGTTAAACAGGGGTTTTAAAGTTTTTGATTTTAGTCAAGAAATTTATTTGATGACTTTGGTGATAGCACCAGCACCAACAGTGTGGCCGCCTTCGCGAATAGCAAAGCGTAAACCTTCTGCCATAGCCACTGGAGCAATCAATTTGACGGAGATAGTTGCACTATCACCAGGCATAATCATTTCCATGCCTTCGGCCAATTTAATTTCACCGGTTACATCCGTAGTGCGGATATAGAATTGTGGGCGATAACCATTAGTGAATGGTTTGTGACGACCACCTTCTTCTTTAGTCAAAATATAAACTTCGGCTTCGAAATCTGTATGAGCGGTCACGGTACCTGGCTTGGCCAAAACTTGACCACGTTCCACAGCGTCTTTTTCAATACCGCGGAGCAAAATACCCACGTTGTCACCAGCTTGACCATCATCCAATTGTTTACGGAACATTTCTACGCCAGTTACAACTGATTTTTGTTTGTCGCGCAAGCCAATGATTTCAACTTCGTCGCCAACCTTAACTTTACCAGACTCAATACGACCAGTAACCACGGTGCCGCGACCAGAAATCGAGAAGACATCTTCAATTGGCATCAAGAATGGTTTGTCTAAATCACGTTTTGGATCAGGAATATATTCATCCACAGTGTCCATTAATTTCATGATTTGAGCTTGGGCGTCGGCATCACCTTCCAAAGCTTTCAAAGCCGAAACACGAATGATTGGAGTGTTATCACCATCATAACCATATTTGGTTAAAAGGTCTCGCACTTCCATTTCCACCAAATCAAGAAGTTCTGCGTCGTCAACCATATCGCATTTATTCAAAGCGACAACGATCTTCGGCACGTTCACTTGTCCAGCCAAAAGAATGTGTTCACGAGTTTGCGGCATAGGACCATCAGTGGCAGCCACCACCAAAATCGCGCCATCCATTTGAGCGGCACCAGTGATCATATTTTTGATGTAGTCAGCGTGACCTGGAGCATCAATGTGAGCATAGTGACGTTTGTTGGTTTCGTATTCCAAGTGTGAAATATTAATAGTTACCCCACGTTTGGCTTCTTCTGGAGCATTATCAATGTCGAGGTAGCCCATCGCTTTGTTGACGTCTGAAGGGACGTTTTTCGCCAAAGTGGTGGTGATAGCCGCCGATAAAGTGGTTTTACCGTGGTCAACGTGACCGATGGTGCCAATATTGACATGGGTTTTCTTGCGTTCGTATTTACCTGCCATATTTTCCTTCCTTAATTTGTATTATCTCGAGTTCGAGATTTTCTTTTTAATTAATAACTACTTTTTACCTTTAAGAACAATGATTATACCACAATTATTCTTCGCTGCCGCCTCTTTGGCGCCAATTACCGCGCTCTTCAATAATTTTTTGAGTAATGGTATTTGGCACTTCATCATAATGCGAAGGAATCATCACGCTGGTGGCGCGTCCTTGAGTCATTCCGCGCAAAGCGGTGACGTAACCTTGCATTTGCGAAAGCGGCACCAAAGCTTTAATAATAGTTACTGGACCACGAGTGGTAGAACCCTGAATTTGTGCCCGGCGACTACCAAGATCACCGATAACATCGCCCATAAACTCCTCTGGAGTACTGACCTCCACATTCATAATCGGTTCCAGCAAAACCATATCAGCATTTTTCACTGCCTCACGCATACCCAAGCTACCAGCCATTTTAAAGGCTAATTCACTCGAGTCAACATCATGATAAGAACCATCATACAAAGTGACTTTAATATCGGTCATTGGGTAACCAGCCAAAAAGCCGCGACTTAAAGCTTCTTGCACGCCTTTATTAGTTGGTTCAATAAATTCGCGCGGCACGCGACCACCGGTGATAGCATTAACAAATTCATAACCAGTACCACGATCTTTCGGCTCAATCTTCAAAAGCACATGACCATATTGACCGTGACCACCAGTTTGTTTAATGTATTTACCTTCACCTTTAGACTCGCAACGAATGGTTTCGCGATACGCCACTTGAGGAGAACCAACATCGGCTTCCACCTTAAATTCTCGTTTCATTCGATCAACTAGAATATCTAAGTGCAATTCGCCCATACCGCCGATTACAGTTTGACCAGTCTCTTTATTAACCTCAATAGAATAGGTGGGATCTTCTTCTAAAAACTTAGCTAAAGCGACACCCATTTTTTCTTGATCTGACTTGGTTTTTGGCTCGATAGCTAGAGAAATAACCGGCTCAGCAAAGGTGATCCCTTCCAAAACGATTGGTTTGTTTTCATCACAGAGCGTATCGCCAGTTTTCGTGGCTTTTAAGCCAACGATGGCGACAATTTCTCCTGCACGCGCTTCATCAATTTCTTCTCTCTGGTTAGCGTGCATCAAAAGCAAGCGACCAATTCGTTCTTTTTCTCGGCGAACTGGATTGTAAACATAACTACCAGATTTTAAAACACCGGAATAAATACGGAAGTAAGTTAAACGACCAACGTGTGGATCAGTTTGAATTTTGAAAGCTAAGCCGCAAAAAGGCGCTTCTGGCGTCAATTGACGAATCTCTACTTCTTCAGTTTTCGGATTAGTGCCTTGCACTTCTTTAATATCCGCTGGCGCTGGCAAATATTCCACCACGCCATCCAAAAGCATTTGAATACCAGTGTTTTTGAGCGATGAACCAGCAAAAATAGGCACTAATTTGTAGTCAATAACAGCTTTTCGTAAAGCTGTTTTGAGTTCATTGATGCTTATTTCTTCGCCGTTTAGATATTTTTCCATGAGCGCATCGTCGGTTTCAGCGATGGCCTCAATTAAACCAAGTCGAACTTCTTCCACTTTATCTTTAAGTTCATCTGGAATAGCGATTTCTTTTGGTTCATCTTTAGCGTCTTGATCAAATTCCCAAGCTTTGCGCTCTAAAATTTGAATGATGCCTCGAAAATCGTTTTCAGCTCCAATTGGCAAAACCATCACTGCTGGTTTAACACCAAATTTAGCCTTAATATCTTCGATGGTAGCAAAAAAATCTGCCCCCAATTTATCCATTTTATTAATGAAACAAACGCGAGGGACATTGTACTTATCTGCCTGGCGCCAAACTGTTTCCGATTGTGATTGCACACCTTCAGAAGCGTCCAAAACAGTAATTCCGCCGTCGAGAACTCTCAGAGAACGTTCTACTTCAGCTGTAAAGTCGACGTGGCCGGGAGTATCAATAATATTGAAGCGATAACTTTCTTTTGGTAAGTTACTTTCAAAATGAGGTGTCCAAAAAGTAGTTGTAGCCGCGGAAACGATAGTAATACCGCGTTCTTGCTCTTGCGCCATCCAATCCATAGTGGCCGCGCCATCATGAACCTCGCCGA
The DNA here is from genome assembly GCA_030539095.1 of bacterium. Taxonomy (GTDB): domain Bacteria; phylum Patescibacteriota; class Microgenomatia; order UBA1400; family PJMF01; genus JAUNST01. Next base: position 34,215 of record JAUNST010000001.1, on the reverse strand, counting down.
TTTTGTAAGTTCGACCAGTGTAAAAAAGAATTCTTTCCGAAGTCGTAGTCTTACCAGCGTCAATGTGAGCAATAATACCAATATTGCGAATACGATCGAGCGGTAAATGCTGATTAGTTTTAACAGTGAGTTGTGCCATAAAAATTTATCCTTATAGATTTAATGAAATTTGAAGTTTACCAACGGAAATGAGAGAAGGCTTTATTCGCTTCAGCTGCCTTGTGCGCAGTTTCTTTACGAGCCAACGCGCCACCCTCATTATTAAGAGTTAAGAGCATTTCTGCCGCCAATTTTTCTTCAAAAGAACGATATTGCTTATTAGGAAGTTTATTAGCTTCTTGAACTAACCAACGCAAAGCTAAAGAAAAGCCGCGATGACTTTTCACCGGCATTGGTACTTGATAAGCGGCTCCACCAACACGGCGGGAGCGCACTTCCATTTCTGGAGTGATTAAATCGATTACTTCTTCAAAGACTTCCACTGGTTTTTTACCAGTTTCTTTGGCTACTTTATCCAAAGTGCGATAAACCAAAGTAGTAGCAATACTTTTTTTACCATCGACCATCACATAATTAATTAGTTTTGCCACTTTAGGGCTGTTATATTTACTATCTGGTTGAATAGTTCTAACTGGGGCTTTTTTTGCTCTCATATTATTTCTTTCTTAAGACAAAAGTGTCTCTAGATCCCGCCGAGCGGGGCTTCTCCCTTGCCAAAACAAGGAATACTTTAATACTTTATTTTTTCGCTTTCTTGGCACCGTATTTACTGCGTGAAGTCATCCGTTTTTCCACGCCGGCGCAGTCAAACTTGCCACGAACCACATGATATTTAACACCGGGAAGATCTTTCACCCGACCACCACGCACTAAGACAATACTGTGCTCAGAAAGATTGTGACCTTCACCTTGAATATAAGCAGTCACTTCCACTTTGTTGGAAAGACGAACACGCGCCACTTTCCGGAGAGCGGAGTTTGGTTTCTTTGGAGTCATAGTTTTCACCAAAGTACAAACACCACGCTTTTGCGGATTCTTCGTGCCGACAGTTTTACTAGTTAAGCTATTGAAACTCTTACGTAAAGCCGTACCCTTAACACGTTTAGGTTTATCTTGACGGCCTTTTCTGATTAATTGATTAATTGTTGGCATACTATCCTTATTTACTCAATTTAAGTTGTTTGACTAATTTTTGATAACGTTCTTGATCAACTCGATTCAAGAAGTTAAGTAAACGTCGTCTTTTAGCCACTTGTTTAAGCAAGCCTAAACGCGAATGATTATCTTTTTTATGAGATTTCAAATGCTCAGTCAATTGTTCAATCGAGGCAGTGAGCAAAGCGGTCTGCACTTCTGGGGAGCCAGTGTCATGCTCGTCTTGACGAAACTTGGCAATGATCTCCAATTTTTGGTCTTTGGTTAAAGCCATGGTATTCCTTCCTTTTTCCCTGTTCAGCGCAGTCTAAACCGCCCAGAACAAGTAACCATATTTTTTATAAACAAGAGCGCGATTATAACATAATCCCCTGGAAACGTCAAGCGGAAAAAGTTTACGGCAGAGCGGCACTGGCGCTAGCAATTTGCGCACTAGCCGACGATGAAGAAATTGCCTCCAATAAACCTTCAATAAAAGCGGCGTCAAAAGTGAGATTTTGTTTACCAGAAGCGCTAGCTTCTGGTTCTGCTGCAATTTCTTCATCGATCACTGTCAACGTATTGGTACTTTCTTCAGTCGAACTGCTAGCTACGGTTGCCTGAGGATTGTTTTGTACATAAGCACCAACGGTATTTAGCATCTGTTGCCATTGCGTTTGAAAAAGATTAATAATCAAAGTGAGCGCCGTAATAAAAAGGATACCCCAAAAAAAACAAAGAATTACCAAATTCTTAAGAGGAGCTTTTTGTTCTGTTGGCAGAGCTTTCTTCTCATTCGACATAATTTCATTATAACATAATAAAAAAATAAGAAAAATTATAGAGGGAATGTTAAAACTTTTTTCCTTTTCGCTCTTGACAAATCCGTAAAATGAGATAAATTATCCAGTATTAGTTTTGCTGATATTTTTTCGCAAAAATAAGATTAAAAATTATAGAAAGTCCACTTTTATGGCAGATAAAAAAAAGGTGAAAAAAACTGGCAGCACCAAGCCAGCAACGAAAACTAAAACAACTAAACCAGCCGCTAAACCGGTAAAAAAAGTTGATATCGTGGAAGAAGCAAAAAAAGAACTTAAAAAAATGGAAGAAGAACAAGCAAAAACTCAAGCTGCGAGTAAAAAAGAGAGTAAATTTGCTTGGAGCACTTTCATCGGTGCGGTTCTTTTAACTTGTGCCGCTTTTATTTTGGGAGGCATGATTAAAGAAAACATGCAAAAAAGAGCGATTAATAAATACCTTTCTGAGCTAATTACCGGCTTAGGTGGCGGTATGACTGTAGAAAATATTTCTAAATTGGAAAACGTGAGTGATCTTTTTCAATTTAAGATTAAATTTTCTGAATATGATGACGAATTCACTTCTGCTATCACTAAAGACGGTAAATTTTTCTTCAGTGATATGAGTTTAGAGGTACCAACACTTTTGGAAGAAATTCGCGCCGCTGGTGATCAAACTAGCAATGCTAGCAGCACTTCTTTAAGTTGCGACGAAGTAACTAAGACGGAAAATCCAAATTTGGAAGTTTACGTTTCTTCCGATTGCGGTTATTGTAAACAAGCCGAAACGGAAATTGCCTCCGCAGTGAAACAAGTGCCAGCTTTAGCTGAGCATATCACTTTACGCTATGCCGGTACCACTCAAGATGACGGAACGGTCATTTCTTTCTTGGGTTCAGAAGAAAGCGGCACAGAAAACTTGCGTCAAGTGTGTATTCGAGAAAAGAATCCCACTGCTTTCTGGAACTACGTAGCCTGTATGGCTGACGGCGGCAAAACAGAAACTTGCCAAAGCACAGCTGGAGTGAGCACCAATTTGGTGGACACTTGTATGGCTGACGGAAGCGGTTTAGCGGCAATTAAAGCTGATCAAACGGCTGCCACCAATTTGGCTATTCAAGGTACACCAAGTTTCTTTGTAAACGGTACAGAATCAGTCTCCGATATTGATTTCGGTGGTCGAGTGCCAGATTCTTTCAAAGAAATCGTTTGTTGCAGCAGCACCAATCCTGGTAGCTATTGCGAAACCACTTTGGAATAATATTTAAGTAAATATAAAAAAGTGATCGCTCGTTGAGCGATCACTTTTTTTGTTATAATAAGCTTATGCAAGATAAAAATGGTCAAGTTCTGACCGCCAAGCAACTGAGCAAAAAAATTATTAAGCGCTTACAAGCCTGGTATTTAGAATTTGTAACTGGTTTTTTGTGGTGGTTTGTGGGTAATTTACCTTTTCACACTTGGCGCCGTTTTTTTTATCGTCTCAACGGCATGAAGATTGGCACCGGCTCAACGATCCACATGCAAGCGAGAATTTACGATCCTCATCATATTATTATTGGTAAAGATACGTTGATTGGCGAGAAAGCTACTCTTGACGGTCGCCGCCAATTAGAAAATTCTCGCGGTGGACTTAAGATTGGCAATCACGTGGATATTGCGAGCGAAGTCATGATCTGGACGAGCGAGCATGATTTGCGGAGCAGCGAGTGGCAAGCAATCGAGGAACCAGTAGTGATTGAAGATTACGTTTTTATTGGTCCGCGCGCCATTATTTTACCAGGGGTTACAATTGGTAAAGGTGCGGTAGTCGCCGCCGGCGCCGTTGTCACTAAAAACGTTAAAAGTAAAACTATCGTCGCCGGCGTGCCTGCTAAAGAAATTGGCGTGCGCGCGACAGAACTTTTTTACAAATTAGGTAGACCTCGACTTTTTCAGTAATTAATTGTTTTCCAAAAATCGCAAGTCTTTAATTTCTTGCCAAACTTCCTTAATTAATTTTTTCAATTGTTCTACTTGTTCGTCTGGCAAAGAAAATTGCCGCCGCACCGGTTTACTGCTAGCAGTTTTTTTCACAAAATCAATCACCCCGTATTCAATCGTGTAAGGAAAGTCTGGCGCCAATTGACATAATAATTTATAAAAAAGCAATTGGCGCATAGTTCTATTTTGCAAAGCCGGCGGCAAAGTTTTTTCGCGTTCACTTAAAGTAGTTTTTTTAGTTTTACCCAAAAGTTCGTTTTCAGTTTGAGCTTTACCGGATTTGTAGTCAAGTACGCGCGCGCAGTTATCCGTGAGTAAATCTAAACGGTCAATTTTTCCGCCAAGGCGCGCGTCGTCAACAGTTAAATACTTTTGATAACCAAATTTTTTCTCTACCGCCAAAGTGCGAGTTTCCGCATCTGTTGGTTGGTAATTATTTGCATATTCAGTTAAGGAATCCAAACCGATTTGTAAGTAATTTTTTCTATCTGTTTCAGGCAGATTTTTCACTGAAAAATCTGCCTGAAAAATTTGTTGCACTTGCTCCAAAGGCAAAAAGTCACCACCTTGAGTTCGCGGTTGGTAATATTTTTCCAAAGCTAAGTGCAAACTATTACCAAATTCGCGCTCCACTTTCATTGGCTCGCTGGGCATTTTCAGTAAATAGCGTTGCAAAAATAATTGCGGATCTTCTAAATAGTCATTCAAAAGAGAAGGTGAAATAATTAAGTTCTGCACTTGCTGACGCAAAAAGGCGCGCGCTTGCGAGTCAAAATCAATTTCTGCCGGTGGTTGCAATAATTTCTCCAACTCTTGATTAGCTTGTTCTGCTGTTAATGCCGGAGGTCGATCGATAACTAAACCAGCTTCTTGTTTTTCTTGCAATTGGTAAACAAAAGATGAGGGTAATTTTGGTGCCACATCCATATCGCCAGTTTCACTTAAATGCCAACTAATACGCGTTTGCACTTTGGCGCGAGTGAGAGCTACGAAAAACAAGCGTCGATTTTCCGCTTCGTCTTCTTGCGGATCCTGTTCTTGCAAAATACCAGCAGGCAATGGTAAGTACTCACGTTTCTTTTTATGCCAATTATGATCTCCGAAGCCATAGATAAAAACATAATCCCATTCTCTGCCTTTGGCTTTGTGAGCCGTTGTGAAACTGACAGCGCCAGCGCGCACATTCAAGTCTTGAGCAATCATTTTTAGATGATGATTCTGCATCAAATCGACTTTGGCCAAAACCGAATTTAAAGTTAACGGTGTTTTTTGTTGTTGCTGCCAATAACTGAGCGTACTTTGCCAAGTATAAAGATAAGTAAGTAAATGAATTCGATTCGGCTGCTCGTTAATCCAAGTTAACAAATTGCTTTCTTGAAGAATTTTTTGGACTAATTCTGTCACAGACATCGTGGGCACGCTTTTTTGCCAAGTAACTAAAAGCTGAACAAATTTTTGCAAAGCTGGCTCAGAAGTATTCAATAACAACTCAAAAATACTACTTCTTTCCGCTTGCGCTTTTTGCAACAATTTAATCAACGGTAGGGCTGGCAAATCAAACCATGGTTGCCAGATAATTTGCGCTAAGAGAAAATCGTTTGATTCTTGATCGGAGAAATTTGTCAAAAAACGCAAAATTTGTAAAAGTTGCTCAATGATATTTTGTTGCAAAACATCAATTCCACCTTCAATTTCTACTGGCACGCCGTATTGAGCAAAAAGTTCTAGCAAGCGCGCCGCTTCATTATTTTGGCGGAAAATTACCGCAATTTTTTCCAAAGGAATCTGCGTCTTCTGTAGATCTTTGATTTGTTTAATAATCTCGATAATTTCGCTATCTGCGCTTTGGCAAGCGGTGAGAGTGACTGGTTCTCCAGCTCTGCATTCGAAATTTTTCAATAAAGTGGCAGCGTCTTTTAAATCTGTGTCGCACATCAAATGATGCGCGAGCTGATAAATTTTATCGCTACAACGGTAACCAGTATCCAAAGAAATCACTCGAGTTTGCGGATAATCTTTTTGAAAACGCAAAAAGTTTTCCAAATTAGCTCCTTGGAAACGATAAATCGATTGCTGCGCATCGCCGACAACAAAAATATTTGGCTGTTCATCTTGCCAATGCGCCATTAACAAGCGCAAAATTTCACTCTGAGCATTATTAGTATCTTGATATTCGTCCACCAAAAGATATTGATATTGCTCCTCATAATCAGCTAACAAATCAGCATTATTTTGCCAAGCTTGAATTGTCCACAAGATCATATCTGTGTAGTCATAAAGATTTTGTTTTTGCAATTCTTGACAATAAGCTTGATAAACAAGCAAAATTTCCTCTTGTTTTTTAAGTGTTTTTTGCCAAGTAGTAATTTTGCTCTGACTAGGACGTTTTTTAGCTAATTCCGCTTCTTGCAAAGATGCCACCCGTCGTCGTTCTGCTTCCAAAAGTTCTTGATATTTATCCGGAGTAATATTCTCGCTTTTCAGTTGGTCAATTTTATCGGTTAATTTTTTTAAATAATAAAGTTTATCTCCGGCTGGCTGTAAAATTGTCAAAGGCAAGCTGAGAAGAATTTTTTCCATAATTTCATAACGAGTTAATTCGTCTAAAACTTGGCTATCATGCCGAAGCGGAAAAAATTCTCCATGAGCTTCAATAACGTCCTGACAGAAACCGTGAAAAGTATTAATATTTACTTGATAAGCCATCGGCCCAACGAAAGTAGCCAGGCGTTCTTTCATATTAGCTGCCGCTGCTTTAGTGAAAGTGAGAGCTAAAATGTTTTGTGGCTCAGCTAGACCTTGAGCCAACAAATTAGCGATTCGCAAAGTTAAAACTTGAGTTTTGCCCGTTCCTGGCCCAGCAAAAACTAAGACCGGTCCTTCCAGAGTGTCCACTGCTAGTTTTTGCTGAGGATTTAACTTTTCCAAAGCAGCTGAAAACTTTTTTTCATACGCGGCAGAATTATCAATCATAGCTGCATTTTAGCACGAAAAATCCTGCCATAGGCAGGATTTAAAAACAAACTTTATAGAAGAAAAAATTAAGCGTTTAATTTTTTCTTAAGCACCAAAGCTGCTGCGCCCAAAACCACGCTTCCGATAGCCAAACTTTGAAAAACCGTTGGGGTGCTGGTGTTTAAAATTTCTACACCAGTCGTTTCTTCCTTAACCTCAGAAACATAACTAATTTCTTGAGCAGTGCTAGTGGTGGTAGATTCAGAACAACTTTGATTACCATAACTATCAGTGGTACAGATTTTATTGGTAGTCTCTGCCGCCTGAGCTGTGGTTGCCCCAAAAGCCAAAACACCTGCTGCAAGCAAACTTAAGAATAATTTCATATTTTTTTCCTTTACCACTAACAACTTTTCTAAATCACATTCTAGCACAACTTTTTTTATTTTGCAACTAGTCAATTCCTAAATTATACAATAAATTATCTTTCAAGACAAACAAATTCGTTTGTTCTGCATTAAACCACAACCAGCGACTACCTTGTAAAAGAGGCTCAGACCAAGTTTGTAAAGCTTCGCCGTTTTCGTTAAAACGCGTAATTTCTCCTTGAGTACTAGAAAGAACAAAAAAATCATCACTTTTTTTTGCTAAATATAATGGCGGCACTAAATTAGCGGCAATTTTAGTTGCCACTTCACGCCCGCGCAGATATTGACGTAAACCTAAATTTTGATCACTCACAAAAATTGTGCCATCAATCCAGACGTCAATTAAATTTTGACCGACGCTTTCTCCTTCATTTAACCAATTGGAATTTTTTTGCCCATCGTTGGTGGCTAAATTCAATTTTTGAATCGTATTAGCACCAAAGAGATAGTAATTTTGATCAAATTTTTGCAATAAAGTCACTCTTGTTGGCAGAACTAATGGGGAAGTTAAAGGTTGCCAGGTTTTAGTTTTTTGCTGATAAGCATAAAGCGCATCGCTGTATGCCAGAAGTGTGTCACCGTCCCAAGCAAGAGCGGTAGTGGCAAGCCCAAAATTTGGCAAAGATAAAAGTTCAAAACTCTTACTAGCCAGATCTATAAGTAATAATTGCTGCGTTGTCGCATCTAAAAGTGCCACTTGATTAAACGTGTTCGCAACCAAGGTTGAAACCTGGAAGTTTTCTAAACCAGTATACTCAAGATTGTAAAAAACTTGCCAAGTTTGAAGATCTTGCTGTTGAGGAACGCCTGTATTCAAAGCTAATTGAGTAGCAATTTTTTCTTGTTGTTGAGAGATAATTTGCGCTTGTTGCGGCTGATAATTTTTGACGATAAAAATTAATAAGCCCACACCTAAAATAATTAAAATGATTTTAATTATGACTGAGCGAGATAATTTCATTACTCACTAAGAACGTAGCGTACACCCTTAGTGACACCTTTCTTCTCAATGACTCCTTTTTTAATTAAGTCCTTCATATCGCGCAAAATTGTATCAGTAGAAATGTTTGGCAATGCTTGTTGAGCTTCTTCCGAAGTAATTTCTCCTTGGTGATGTAAAATTTCCAATAAAATAATTTGTCTTTCCGAAAGAGAAATTTGTTTACCTAATTGCTCTTTTAATTTAAGATCTTTAGAAAGTTTCATCACCTGCTGTTTCACTTTGTCAACTTCAATTGCTAAGCCGTAGCCAAAATATTCTAGCCAGTAGGTGAGATCCTGATTGCCGCTTTGTTGCACGGACAAAAGCGCTTGATAGTAGCGTTCAACATCCATATCGAAGTATTGTTCCATGGAAAAAAACTTTTTGAAATCGTATTTCGCTAAATAAAGCACCAAAGTGGCCATGGCGCGCGCTGTCCGGCCATTGCCTTCCACAAACGGATGAATGTTCACCAACTGGTAATGCACAATAGCTGCGCGAACAATCGGATGAATCTGTAAAGTGCTAGGATGATTTAACCAAGCGAAAAAATCCGCTAACAAAAAAGGTACTTCTGTACTATGCGGCGGACGAAAGGCGATTTGCTCGCCGTCAACACTTTTAATTACCACTTGTTTATCGCGATAAACGCCCACGTATTCATCATCGATTAAACGATTAACCGTTAAACTATGTAACTTTTTTAAAGTTTTTTCCGTAAGTAAATTATCTGTGCCATTAGTTTGCTGTTGATCGATCCACCAAACCACGTTGCGATAATTAATTACTTCTTGAATATCGCGATCACGCGCCACGATACCAGCTTTTTCGCTAATTGAGCGCAAATTGCTGTCATCGATCATCACCACTTGGCTAGCTTGTTCGCGAGTGAGATCATTACCTTCAATTTTGGTACCAAAATGGACTGTTCTCTGCAAAGCTTCATTACGAAATTTCATTTCCCACGCAGGAACGAGCGGGGAATTCTCAATTAAAGCTCGAGCGGCTTCAATACGAGACAAATACATAATGAGATTGTTGGTGATGGTATAGTTAGGCTGGAACATGCCTTGATTATAATCGATTAACGCAAAAAATGCAAGAATGACTTTCTCAAGATAAAAGCCGCGCTTTGGGCGCGGCTTGCACTTTTCAGTTTTCCTGTTTGTAGTCCACAGCGTCCATCAGCCGCCGCTTGTTTTCGCAATCGTCCGATTGGTGGTTTTTCCAGATCTGCACCGTCTTATTGCTGATCTGCTTCACCAGACCTAAACGATTGACAGTGAAGTAGTCGTGACCGTTCGTGCCAAGAGCCACCAACCAGCGACCAGGCTTGTTCAGCACGATGCGAGACAGGCAAACGATCAGTTGATCTTGGTGTCGGTTGTACAGATAATCGCCATCGTTTTTTTCGACAAGATGCGGTCGCCAAACAAACATGACTAATCCCTCCATTCTACAGACAGTTGAGTGAAAAGAGCCAGCCGATTATCTCATAAAAACTTTACTTGTCAATTTAAGGCTGCTTTTTTGGCGCTGATAAGTAAAAAAAATCGGCTAAAATAAGGACGAAAGGAAAATTTTATGTCTGATGCAGCTATTCATTTAGAAGATGACGCCTTAGCCGGTTTTATTGAAAAACACAAAGATAAATTAGTCATGATCGATTTTTTTGCCACTTGGTGCGGACCATGCCAAATGACAGCTCCAATTATTGAAGAATTGGCTCGCCAATATAAAGATAAAGTGGCAGTGGCAAAAATAGACGTAGATTTAGCTCCAAATAGCGTTAACGAATATGGTATCATGAGCATGCCCACGATTGTAATTTTTAAAGATGGAGTAGAGGTAGAGCGGGCCAGCGGATTTTTGGGTAAAAATGGTTTTGAAAATTTAATCACCAAAAATTTGAAATAATGACGGACATTAGAAAAACTTTAATTATTGGCTCAGGTCCAGCCGGCATGAGCGCGGCGATTTATTTGACGCGTTTTCATTTAGAGCCGCTGGTGTTGACTGGCAAATTGGCTGGTGGCCAGCCAATTTGGACAGAAAAAGTAGAAAATTATCCCGGTTTTCCGGAAGGAATTTCTGGCACAGAACTAAGCCAAAAATTTTTTGCTCAAGCAGAAAAATTCGGGGCACAAATTGTGCCAGAAATTGTTACTCGTCTCGATTGCACTAATTCTCCGATCAACGTCTGGACTACTAGCGCTAGCGATCAGCCGCCAGACTACCAAACGCGTACTTTAATTATTGCCACTGGCAGCGAGCCCAAAAAATTGGCTCTGCCAGAAGAGGAAAAATTTTTTGGGCGAGGCTTAGCTTTTTGCGCTATCTGCGACGGGCCGTTTTATAAAAATAAAATTGTTGGGGTGGCTGGCTCCGGCAACAAAGCCGCTGAAGAAGCCCTGCTTCTCAGTCGCTACGCTGAAAAAGTATATTTAATTATTCGTGGTGCAACCATGAAAGCGGACGATTATTTGCAAAAGCAAATTCAAGAAAATAAAAAAATTGAAACGATTTTTTTCCATCAAATAATCCAATTACTTGGCGATTCACAACTGAAAAAAATCGTCATCAAAAATACTCAAGATCAATCACAAAAAGAATTAGCGATTGACGGTTTATTTTTAGCGATTGGACAAACTCCAGCAAATCAACTTTTTAGCGATCAATTCGCTACCGACGAAGCTGGTTATTTATTAACTGGAGAAATGGCGCCAGTAGAAACAAACTATAAAACTGTCACTAGCATTAAAAACGTTTTTGCCGCTGGCGACATCGTCGCCGATGAAAAAGCTCAAGTAATTATCGCCGCCGGAGGCGGCGCTAGAGCAGCTCTAGACGTGCAAGATTTTTTACAAAAAGAGGAAATTTAGTTTTCAGCCAAAAAATCTTGCACTGATTGCAAAAGTTGCTCCGGATTATAATCACTCTTAATCATATAACCACGCACACCAAATTCCAAGGCTTTAGCAATAGTTTGATCTTGCGCCAAATTAGTTAGCAAAACAATTGTTTTTGTAGGTTGCTTGGCATCTTTGGAGTCAGAAAGTCTCTCCAAAATTTCCAAACCGTCGATAAAAGGCAACATAATATCCAAAAGCACCAAATCAAAACCGCCTTCCTCCAAAGCCTCTAGACCACTTTTGCCATCAGCTTTGGAAGTAACGTCATAACCAGCGTCTTTGAGCAGCATTTCGTATAGTTCGCGCAGCTCAGTTTCATCTTCAACCAGTAAAATTTTTTTACCTTTTGCCATATCGTCGCCTCTCTGCTATTTCTCTCAATTTCATTATATCACATTTCAAGTTCTTTTAATTTTACCGACTACGTTTCTAGGTAAACCAGCTACCAATCGCCATTTTTTAATTTCCTTATACGGCGCATTATTACGATTAATAGCTTTCACTTTTTGCCTCACAAAAGCTTGCAATTCGTCTAGCGGCAAATTTAAATTGGCTTGCGGCACAATCAAAGCCGCCACTTGCACATCATCATTAATTATTTCTCCATAAACCAAACTTTCGGTAATGCCGTCCTGATTATTTAATAAAAATTCCAATTCTTCGGGATAAATATTCTTGGCATTTTTACCGATAATAACGTTTTTCTTTCTTCCGGCCACATAAAGAAAACCATCATCGTCGAAATAACCGTAATCTCCGGTGTGCAGCCAGCCATCAACAATTGCTTCATTAGTTTTTTTCTCATCACAATAATAGCCAAGCATCACACTTGGCCCGTGAACCAAAATTTCACCAATGCCTTCCTCGTTTGGTTGGTCAATTTTCACCTTTGAGTTTGGCAGGGGAAAGCCGACAGATTTATGTTTGTTTGCTCGATCGCGACCAGTGGCAATTACGGGCGAATTTTCCGAAGCGCCGTAGCCTTGAATTATGGTAGTTTTCATTTCCTCAAATTTATCCGCTACTTCCGGATTAAGGGGCGCACCGCCAACGATAATTTTTCGTAAACGGCCGCCAAAATATTTTTTAGTCACTTGATTAATGGTTTTTTGTTCGGAATTTTCCGGCAAAGCTTGGACGATGCGCGAATAACAGCCTTCCACTATTAAAGGCACTAAAAATAATAAAGTCGGCCGCACTTTTTGTAAGTTTTGAGCAAAATTATGCAAGCCGCCAGGTAAATAATAAATAGTACTGCCACTATAAAGTTGGGTTAAAGTGCCGGCTGTAAATTCGTAAGCATGAAAAAGTGGCAAAACGGACAATAGAACTTCTTGATTTAAATCAAGAAGTTGAGCAATGCCGGTAGCATTAGCAAGTAAGCCACTTTGAGTGAGCATAACGCCTTTTGGCGAAGAAATAGTGCCAGAAGTGAACATAATCGTAGACAAAGCATCTGGATAAACCGACCATTCTTTATTAAAATCTGGATTTTCAACCAACTCTTTAGCACCGTTATCCATTACTTGCGCCCAGGTGACAGTAGTAACGGAATTTTTTTGCCAACTAATAAAATGGCGAATTTTTAAATTTGCAGCCTTAATTTCTGCAATTTTATCAGCAATTTCTGGCGCAAAAATAATTGCACTTACATTAGCTTTTTGCAAAGCATTAATCAAATCGCGAACAGGTAATTGCCAATCTAAAGGCACCACTACTTGATTAATATTAACAATGGCAAAATAAGCTAAAACCCAAGAATAACTATTGCCGGCAATGACGGCAATTTTTTTGCCCTCGCGTCTCTGACTAGAAAGTTTCAACAAACGCACTAAACCAGCGCTAGCGCTAGTCACTTCATCTCGCCATTGTTGATAAGTAACAGTTTTTAAAGGTTCATCTTCATTATTTTGGTAAATAAAAGCTGGTCGTTGGGCAAATTTTTCCGCACCGTAATTAATCAGCTCGCGAAAGCTATTCAGAGTTTCAACTTTATTAAGGGGATATTGATAATTGCAACTTGACATGGACAGGCTTCTGTTTATAATCAATATGATAAAAATACTACGATAGTAGCAGAAAGTCAAATATGCGCGATTATCAAACTATATCAAAAACATATTTGGACAAAATTAAAAAACTCAGCCAAGATTCCGATTTAGTTAATATTACTCAAGAATTATTGAAAGATGGAGAGCCGTTTTTTAATCATTTAGATGTTAAAAAAATAAAATTAAGTTTAGCTGAAGATCGGGATTTTCCCATCATCGAAAAAATTGTGCAAGTAGCTTACAACTGGCGTTATAGCAACGGCACAAAGTCAACCGCCAACTCTTTTCAAGCAATTAAAGACGCTCCCCATACTAAAACTTTGGTAGCGAAAATTAAGTTAAACAATAAAGAATTAATTTTAGGAACAGCTCGTTTGGTGCAGAGTGATAATTTAGAAATTTTTTCTTTTTTTACTTTACCAAAAGATTGTTTATGGCCGCATCAAGAAAAAAAATTAATTCCTTACGAAGTAGAGCGATTAGCTTTTCATCCGCTTTTAGATTTAGAAAACGATTTAAGTTTTAAGATGCAAATTTTGCAAAAAATGTTCCATTTTTTGCAAAGCCTAATTAAAAAACCGCAACAATCGTGGCTGGGAGTAACGATGCGCGAGAATGTCCATCATTTTGTTACTGCTGCTGGTATTGACAGCCAATTAATTCCTCACACAAAATTTGTGCATAATAAAATGACTAAAAAATTTATGAAAATTCATCCGCGTTATTTCACAGAAATCGCCGCTTATGAAATCAAAATTGAGCAATAAAGAAATTTGGCAGAAAATCGTTAATCAAGATTGGGATTTAAAAAAAATTCGCCGACGATTGCAACATCCAAGAACGTTTTATACTGGTAGACCGCAATTATTTACTGCAGAAGAAGTTTTTTCCAAAAATATTTTGGTCAAAAAAGGGCGTTCATATATTCTCAATATTAATCAAAGCACGCAAAAAATTTCCGCCGCCCAAATAGTGAGCGTTGTTGCTAGTACGCATCAACAGTTAAAAAAAATTTTCACTCACAATAGCCGCGATCCAGTTTGCCAGTATTTAGTTAAAGAATTTTTGAGTTATCAATATACTGCTGATAAAAAAAATTTTGGTTTTTACGCTTTCTATTTTGACGCTCAAAACAATTTTGTAAAAGCAGTCCAATTTCCCAATCTTCCCACTTATAAATTATCTTTAGTTGCTAGTGGAAGCGCGCTTTATCGTGATCAAAATTATCAAAAAGGTTGGTACGAAATTCGTCGTATTTTTAATCGGACACACGTTCTTGTCGCTGGTGCGAGCGTCGCTTCGGTAACAGCACATATGATTTTACGCGACGCGCGTATCGGCTATCTCACCATTGGTGATCCAAAAAGTCCCAATGCCACAAATTTTAATCGCACTGCTTATGACGTTTTTGACGTAGCCAACGATGAATCTAAGGCAATTGCTTTTGCCAGACAAGTTCACGCTCAAGATCCCACACAAATCATTTATTTAGAACCGGCTGGTTTTTCAATTAAAAATTTTCAAAAATATATTTCTGCGAATAAAAATTATCCAGCTGTTGATTTAGTAATTGAAGCAATTGATAATATTTTTCATAAAATTGATTTATTAAAAATAGCCCAAAAAAATTCTTTACCAATTATCCAATTGGCAGATGTTGGTTCAATTGCAGAAATTAATTTTAATAATCCTAATGATTTGCAAACCGGAAAAAATCTTTTTTTGGGCATTAGCAATAAAAAGTTGGAAGTTTTGTTGAAAAAAGATTTTTTGACTGCTGCTATTTACTTAGTGGGTTTGGAAAATGCTTTCAGCGATGAGGCTGGACTTTTTTTGAAAAATAAATCTGATAGTCCTTTTAAAAATACCACTCCGCAAATGGGCAGCACGACTTTGGTTGCTGCTGGCATGGCCACAGAAAAAGCTTTACGCTACTTAATTGATAAAAAAGAAAAACGAAATTTTAATTGCAAGCGTTTACTTTTTGATAAAAAAAACGATCAGCTCAAAATTCAGGAATGGACCAATCTAAAAGCAATGTTTTTAAGCTTTTCTTTAGATTTACGTAAGTTTTTTCTTGCTAAAACATCAAAATAAAGTATAATGGAATAATGATTAGCATCAGTCTAATTACTGCTTTGAGTGTAGCAATTCTTGATGTTTTTATTGGTCATAGAGTCTGGCGAAGCAATAGACAGCAGCCAAGCAATTCACTTTTCTTTCTTTTGGTTATTCAGATATGTCTTTGGGTTGTTTGCAATGCTTTTTCGCAATCTGGTTTGCCCGCCACAGAAACTTTATTTTTTGTCCGTTTGGTGATGGTGGTGACGGCTGGTATCCCAGTCACTCTCTATTTTTTTTCTTGTGTTTTTCCTGACAAAAAATTGCGTTTAAGCAAACCATGGAAAACAATTTGCATTTGCTGGGCAATTCTTAATATTATTTTCAATTTTTTGCCCTTCACCTTTAGCGGCATTAATCTTACTGCAAACGGTTTCACTTTAAATTCTAGCTGGGGCATTGTGGTGGCAGCTTTAAACTTTTTGATTTTCGGTTCTTTAGCTTGTTTTAATTTTATTAAAAGTGCCAGAAAAGCTCAAGGATTAGAAAAAGTTCGTTTAAGTTATTTAACGGCTGCTTTTGTAGTGATGATCGTTATCGTTTTGTTTTTTAATTTTTTCTTAGTTATTATTTTCCATAATAGCAATCTTACCAATTTAGGCAGCTGGCTGATGAGTGTAGTTATCACCGGCATGATCGGTTATTCTTTGCTCAAAATTCGTTTCACCGGTTTAGATTTTATTTTAGCAAAAATTTTCTATTACGCTGTTTTAATAGGTTGGCTTTTAATTGCTTTATTTTTTCTGCTTAATTTACCACAATGGGAAGACCGTTTTGCGCATCCGTTAGCCTTTATTTTCTTAGCTTCATGGTCGATTTCGCTGATATACATTTATCAAAATTTACAAGATTTTTTAGTAAAGAAAATTGTTAATCACGGAGTGGACTGGAAAGCAGAAAATAAAATCTTTTCTACGCATATTGCTCAAGATTTAGATTTAGGAAAAATTACAAATGAAACATTACGCTTTTATTCACGAGTGATTAAAAATACTGGGAGTTTAATTTACGAAGACTTTACTGATGACGGCAAATTTTATTTAACTTCTACCTTTGCAGAAGAAAAAGATCCGAGCAGGCTTTTTGAATTATGCGAAAAGGAATGGCAAAAACAAGAAATACCTCGTCCAATTATTTTTGAAGAATTAATTTTAGAAAATTTGCCAGAGCAGAGAATGCTAATTAACTTAATGAAAAAAGAAGGTTATGGTGCGGTTTTTCCAATAGTGCTTTACTCAGGTTCAAAAGGAATTTTGGCTATGGGTAAAAAGCTTAATCAAAATGCTTACTTTATTCAGGATATCGATTTAATCGAACAAACATTGCAGGAAGTGGCCGTGGCTGCTGACCGAGCAACTGTTTACCAGAACACTAAAAATTTTAACGGCCATCTGCAACGCAAAATTAATTTAGCTACGCGCAAATTAGTGAAAGCAAACGAAAAATTAATGATCGCAGATAAAATGAAAGACGAATTTGTTTCTGTGGCTAGTCACGAATTACGCACGCCGATGACGGCTATCAAAAATTATTTGTGGTTAGTAAATAAAAATAATGAAGAAAAGAATTTTAAACAAAATAAAAAGTTTATCCAAATTGCTTTAGATTCTACGGAGCGTTTAATTAATATGGTGAACGACATGCTTACCATTTCTCGCATTGAAGGTAATCGTTTTGAACTTAATAAAAGAAATCTTGATTTGAATGTGGTAATGAATCAAGTATTTTTAGATTTACAACCTTTAGCGAATGATAAAGATTTTAAATTTAGTAAAGAAAGTTCTACCGAAGCTTTATCTATCTACGGCGATGCAGACAAAATCCACGAAGTAATGCAAAATTTAGTTGGTAATGCAATTAAATTTACCACCAAAGGCAAAGTGGAAATGCGTTGTGAGAAGAAAGGTCGTTGCGCTATCTTTAGTGTTTCTGATACTGGACCAGGAATTGATAAAAGAGATTTTCCAAAATTGTTTAATAAATTTTGCCGCTTAGAAAACTCTTACGTCAAAATTAAAGAAACTGGTACAGGTTTAGGTCTTTATATCTGCAAGCAAATTATGCTTAAACATGACGGTGATATCACTTTTAAAAGCGAACTCGGTAAGGGTAGCACTTTTACTTTAATTTTTCCGTTAAGTAAAAATAAAAAATAATTAAAAAATTTCTGTAGTGGGGAAAAAAGTAATTTGCGTAATGTCGGCAACGTCGGCGGCCAACATAATTAAACGGTCTACACCAATAGCAATGCCAGCGGCAGGGAAATCAATATTTGCCAAAGCTTCAATGAAATCATGATCGTAATCATAGGCTGTTTTTCCTAAACGCTCGCGTTCACGCAAATCAACTAAACAACGATTTTCCTGTTCCGCGGCATCAGTTAATTCGCCAAAACCATTACCAAGTTCTAAGCCAGCTAAATAAACTTCCAGTCTTTGAGCATAGTTTTTATCATCGCACAATTTAGCCAAAGCAGCTTGCGCGCGCGGGTAATCATAAATAATTGTCGGCCGATCTTGACCCAAATTTGGTTCAATTTCATTTAAGAAAATTTGGTTATACGCTTCCTCCCAGGTGGTATGCTCGTCAATTTGATAGCCTTTTTCCGCGGCGCGCGCGCATAAAAGATCACGATTTAATAATTCTTTTTCGGTGATGTGCGCATACTTAGCAAAAGCATCTTTGACACTAATTCTTAAACAGCCCTGCGATAAATCGTAATTTTTTCCTTGATAAGTTAACTTTTCTCCGCCGAAAAGATAGGGCAGAAGTTCGTCTAAATCAGTCATTAAATCAAAATAAGTAGCATTAGCACGATAGTATTCCAAAATTGTAAATTCGCTATTATGTGTGGGGCTGCGGCCTTCGCCATTACGAAAACTTTTGGTAATTTGAAAAATATTTTCTAAGCCAGCCGCTAACAATTTTTTCATTTGCAATTCTGGCGAAGTAACTAAGAAGGCAGTTTTCGGTTTTTCATTTTGCAATTGTAATTGGGTGGCAAAAACTTCCAAATAAGGTTCTGTGCCTGGATTAGGCACTAAGAGCGGTGTTTCTACTTCATGGAAGTTTTTGCTTTGGAAAAATTGGCGCAAAGCATTAATAATTTTTTCTCGCTTAAAAAAATTATTTAAAAGTTCTGGTTCGTTTTTAATTTTCTGCCAATTTTTCATCTCGAGGTATATTATAACACTTGCTCGGTCAATGATTTTTTGTTATCATTAGCAAATGATTAAAACTTTTTCACCAGAAAAACCAGTCGCCTATTTTAGCGCCGAATTTGCTATTCACAACGGTTTACCGGTTTACGCTGGCGGTTTAGGCGTGCTTGCTGGAGATATTCTCAAAGAGGCCGACGATTTAGGCATTAATATGGTCGGCGTAGGTTTACTTTATCGTGGCGAAGAAGCTCGTCAGCATATCACTCAAGAAGGCAATCAAGAAGAAAAGAACTTTGACTACACGCCAGAAAAAGAAGGCTTGGAACTAATTCGTGACGCCACCGGTCAACCGCTTTTTATTAAAGTCCACCTTACTCAAGTGGATGTATGGCTGCAAATTTGGCAATACAAATTTAAAAACACCGTCACGCTTTATTTGCTTGATCCAGATAATCCGTACAACCATTCTCACGAGCGTCGGTTAGCTTATGCTCTTTACGCCGGCACACAAGAAGAAATTATTAAACAGCAACTGGTCTTGGGTATTGGCGGCGTTAAAGCTCTTAAAGCTTTGGGGATGACGCCGGCGCTTTATCACGTTAATGAAGGTCGACCAAGCTTTTTACATTGGCAAGTTATTCGTTCGATCATGGATGACAAAAATATTGGTTATAAAGCAGCTCGCAAGTACGCTACTGAAAAAACTGTTTATACTAACCACACAGTGGTCGCCGCCGGCAATCAAACTTACGATTTAGATTTAATGAAAGCGTATACTAAATACTACGCCGAAAAAATGGGCATTAGAGTAGAGGAATTACTTAAAGATGGCGTGGATAAACAAGGTAGATTTGATGTAACTTTATTCGCGCTCAATACATCTTGCCGAGCTTCTTCAGTCAGCTTGCCGCATTACAAAATTTGCAAGAAAAATTGGCCCAAATATCATTGGGTTAATGTAACCAACGGGGTTCACTTTCCTACTTGGCATGATGAACGAATTAAAGACGATTTAAGCAATGAGGATTTATGGCGTTTGCATTTGGAAGATAAAAAACAGACAGAAAAAATAATTCATCAAAGAACTGGCTACACTTATGATCCAGAAAAATTGGTTATTACTTGGGCTCGGCGCTTTGCCACTTATAAACAGCCAGATTTACTTTTCCGCGACATTAATCGTTTGCAAGCAATTGCTCTTTCTACTAATCGACCAGTGCAAATTTTAGTAGCTGGCAAAGCGCACGTCTTCGATCAAAACGGCAAACGAATGATCCGCGAGATTATTGGCTATATGTCGCAAGAATTGCGCGGCAACGCCCTCTTTATTCCTGATTACAATATGGAAATGGGCGCCGCTTTGACGCGCGGCAGTGATATTTGGCTAAATACGCCGCGCAAGGGAGAAGAAGCGAGCGGTACCAGCGGCATGAAGTGTATCAGCAATGGCGTTTTGCAAGTGAGCACGCATGACGGTTGGGCAGAAGAAGTAGATTGGAGCGACGAAGACATGGGCTGGCAATTGGACAGCAAGGATTTGCAAGAAAGTTTACTTAGCACTTTAGAAGAAAAGGTGATTCCGCTCTATTATCAGCGCGATGAAAAAGATTTGCCAACCAAGTGGCTACGAATGATGAAAAATTCGATCAAACTTTCTCCACAATACAGCGCAAAAAGAATGATGGAAGATTATTGCACCAAACTTTATCCATAAGGTGTTAAAATGAGTTTATGGCAGAGATGAGCGCTAGCGAAATGGGTTTAACACCGGCGGAACTCGGTTTGGCTGAAACTGAAAAAGACGCTACTGCGGATTCTCAAAGCGAAGTTGCAGAACAAGATAACAAAAAACAACCAGAAGTTGAGGCTGATGAGCAAGAAATTTTGGCTCAATTAGAACCACTTTTTGCTGAATGGACACAAGAGGAGCAAAGATCTTATCTTGAATTTTGGATAAATTCAAACGGGATTGTTCTTTATGAACTCAAAAAACTTTTTTCTGATCCTCAAAAACTAAAGCAAGCACATCAACTAGCAAACGCAAAAATAGAACAACTTTTTACTCAACGCTTTCTTGTTTTAGACGACAATATTAACAGAAGAGCAGACGAGCTCGGGCAAGTGTTTCGTTATGATTTTGATAATTCTGAGATTCTGACCGCTCTTGCGCCACAGGCGCAAAAACTATTAACACAATTAACACAAACTTTTTTGCAAAATTTAAACGAAGAAGCTACTGATTATCGGCGATTTCCTGTATTTTATGTTCGATCCTTAATGAAGGCATTTCCCCTAAATGCAGAGATGCAAAATCAGCTGCAAACACAACTGCAAAATTTAGTGGCAGAAGCATTACAAATAGTTGATCAAGTGAGAGCTGCAGGGAATCTTAGTGAAGAAGAGGAAAATGCTCAGGGAGAGATTGTTACTGAAAAATTGGAAAAAGCCAAAAAAATTATCGATAGTTTTAATTTAGTTTGGCAACCCTTGCCGCAAAAGGCTGCCGATCTTTTTATTTGTGATGGCTATTTGGAGACAGTTTTTGCTCATCACGAAGATGCTTTTGCTAGCCAACCTCTCAATCAAGAATTTGCTATGCAAATTCTTGAAGACGCTCGCGAGTATGGCGATGAAAAATCAATGGCTGACTTAGCGGAAAATTTAAGTTCATTTCCAGAAGAATCACTGGGAGAAGATATAGCAAAAATTTTAATTGAAGAAGGCTATGCATTAGCAGTTTTCAAAAATTTGGCAATATTTACCCAAGCTTGGCAGACAGAAACCGATGGACCTTTTTTAGAAAAAATTGTTCAAGATTATCAGGATTATCAAAAAAATGATGACGGAAGCGCTTTTTCCAGTTTTCGCAATGATACTGATATTCGTTTTGACGCCGGCAAAATATTGAAATTTGTTGCAGAGAATTTAGATACGGCTGATACGGGAGAATTGTCATCAGGCATGGCTCAAAAATTAATTAAAAGAGGTTGCGCCGAAGCTGTCTTAGAACACGCAGAGGTTTTTAAGGATTTTCAATTTGATCAAAACTTAGCTCAAGCATTATTAGAAAATCGTGAGAAAGAAACCTTAGTTAAATATCTAGAAAAATTTCCCGCTCAAAGTTTAAATAGTGAAATTGCTCGACAACTAATTTTTGATATATACAACTTTAAAATAGAAATTAATTTTTTAGATGGAGTGTCGCAACATCAAGAAATTTTTCAAAACTTTGAATTGAAAAATTTCTTAACTGAACAAATTAAAATTGGTTTGAGTTTAGAAGAAATTAATATTTTGCAAAAGCAATTCCGCAAATTACGGGAAAAATATTCTCTTGAACAACTGAGCGAACGTGGCATTGACGTAGAGGAGTTAACACATTTAATTAATGAATCTTTAGCAAAAAGTATTGAAGTTATTCCAGTACCGTTAACGGCACAAAAAGAATTTTTCCGAGCTCTGATGGCAAAAAATACTGGCAACGAGCAAATGCTTTTAAAAATGGATTTTAGTCAATTTGATCGCCAAACCGGTTTGCCTTTGAAGTTCACGCGCGCTCAATTTTTGAGCGCGCTTAATGAAATTAACGTTACTCTCAGCCCGGAAGAACAAACAGCATTTTGGCAAAAAATTACCATCACTCCGCGAGTTGATGGAGCAGGAAAAATTGTTGGTTATGAAGGTATCCCTACTCTGAAGAATCTCGATTTGCAAGAGTCAACGACTAACGCGCCGGAACAAAAATTTGCTCAAATTTTTCAACAATTTTTTCTAGAAAATGCCGTCCAAACTGGCCATCAAGAATTTGATAATTTCATGAATGCCATCATTGCGGCTGTTCCGGAATTTATTAATATTATTGGTAAACTTCAACATAGCGAGCAAGAACATACTTTGGATATTCATACCTTGCGTGTGCTGCAAGCCGCACTTGAAGATAAAGAAAATTATGATCAATTAGGCAATTTAGATAAATTTAGTTTGAAGTTAGCCATTCTTTTTCATGATATCGCTAAAAAAGAAGGCGTCACCGATCAAGGACACGAAAGAATAAGCGCTCTTTACGCTCGGAATTTATTAGAAAAATTTAAACTTTCCAGTTTGGTGAGGAGTAAAATTTTCGAACAAATTGCCAATCATCAATGGCTTAAAGAATATAGCGCTGCCAAAGCAGAAGAAGCGGTGGCTGATGATTTATTGAAGACGGAAATGAGGTTTGGCCAACATTTGCCGGCAGCTCAAGTGGTGGCCGCGCGCTTTCGCCGTCAACAAGATTACTTAATGGCTAAAATTTTTGCGCGCGCCGACTTAAAAGGTGTTAACGAAAGTTTTTATCAAACTTACAAGCAAAGTTTAAGTGATGCAGAACAGCAACCAATTGCAGAGGCGCTCAGAGAAGACCAAGAGACCGGCATCCCTTTATTTACCGATAGCAGTAGACTGAGTTTTCAAGATTTACCAGCGACGGAAACTATCAAAGGTAAACAATATCGAGTTTTAAATCTTTCCGCCGAAGCGAATCCAGCTGAATTGGCGCAATTTGGTTTTATTGAAGGAAAAAATGAAGCCGGCGAAATTATTGGTAGTCAAGCTGAGGACTTACGTTTCTTAATTCATTTTTTGCCCAATGACGACTTGCGACATCGGGCCAATATTGCTCAAAATGCTTCTGATATTGCTCATGGCGGCTCTTTAAGCTCCAGTTTAGTTCGCCTGGGAGATAAAAATTCGCAACTCAGTTATGGCGGCCGTCGTTTTGGATTGTTACTAGAAACTCAACCAGAAAATTTAGCTGTCGCTGCTAATCGGAATCTAGATAGTGGTGTCGGTAAAGATTTTGAAACTTTTGCTAGATTACGTTATCGCAAAGAATCCGGTCGCATTTATGTGCGCCAATATTTTCTTCAAGCTTTGGAACAGCCGGTTGCAGCTGACCAGCTAGGTGTAGCTTTAACTGAAGAAGAATACGGAGAACTTTTTAAACAATTGATGCATAAGAGTTCGCTAGCTCAAATTGCCGATGAAAGCATTTTTAAAGTGGGTGAAAAAAGTTTAACTGGTAAACAAATAAAAATGGCTTTACGCCAAGCCCGAGATTCTTTATTTAGACAAAAAGGCTATGTTAATAACAATGAGGTTGTAGCTTACAATCCACAAGTAAAAGCAATTGTTGGCTTGACTAACAATATGCAAGAATTTGCAGCTCAAGCGCCAGAATTACTTACTTACGCTCAAGAGCACGATTTGCCCATTTATTTGATGGGCAATAGCTAAACAAACCCGCCAGCAAACGATTTAAGTCTTCTTATGATATAATATAGATATATTATTTAATTGATGATAAGGCAAAAAAACTTGAGCCTTCTCAAGAGATGATATCCTCGTATCTTTGTCCAAAATTTTCAACAGGTTTTGGACTTATAAAAGAAACGAATGTCGTTTCTTGCTGGATTCTTGAGTTTCACCTTATCTAAGAAAGGATCGTATGGCTTATCCAAGCTATCAAGATCAATTCAATACGACTATTAAAGTCGGGGACAAAGATGTCCAAATCAACGTCGGTAAACTCGGCCAACAGGCCAGTGCAGACGTATTAGTCCAATGCGATGATACAGTGGTGAACTGCACTGTTGCTTTGGGCGGCGAAAGTAATGTCGGCTACTTTCCACTTTCCGTGGAATTCATGGAAAAACTTTATGCCGGCGGTATTATTAAAGGTTCGCGCTGGATCAAACGAGACGGCCGACCTTCCGATGGCTCAATTTTGAAATCGCGCGTCATTGACCGTTCGATTCGTCCACTTTTTCCAGAGGGCTTCATGCGTGAGGTGCAAGTGGTAAACACAGTTTTTTCGTATGACAAAAATGCGCCAGACGATATGCTGGGCATGTTGGCCAGCGGTATTGCTTTAGCGGTGAGCGATGTGCCTTTTGAAGGTCCGATTGCTGGTGTGCGGGTTGGTTACGACGAAGTGGGCCAAAAATTTATTTTTAACCCATCGGAGGAACAACGCGCCAACTCTAAATTAGATCTAATCGTTTCCGGTGGTCTCGAATCTATTGTGATGGTGGAAGCCGGCGCACAAGAAGTCAAAGAAGACTTTATGATTCAAGCTTTGGGTGCGGCTCAAGAAGAATTAAGCAGAATTTGCGCTCAAATTAACGAAATAGCTGCTCAAATAGGTAAAAAGAAAATTGAATTTGTTAGTGAAAAAGCTTTGGCTGAGAAAAAATCCGCTTTAATCACGCCTTTTTTCAGTGATATCGACATGGCAGATATTGTTAAAAAAGAAGCCAATTTTGAAGAAACTGGTTTAGAGGAAAAATTAACCGCCATCACTGAAAAAATTAACGCTGACGAAAACCTTTTGCAACAAATTGCCGCCGCAGAACTCGGAGAAATTACTTTGGGCGACGTTAAGGCAGCTTGGCATGAAGCAGCCGCCAAAGCTATTCGCGCAAAAATTATCAACGAAGGTATCCGTCCAGACGGCAGACAAACCACGGAGATTCGCCCAATTTCTTGCGAAGTAGATGTTTTCCCGCGCACTCATGGCAGCGCCATGTTTAAACGCGGTGCCACTCAAGCGATTACAGTGACCACGTTGGGTTCGCCTTCTTTAGGTCAACTTATCGAAGATATGGGTGGTGAAGATGTGCGTCACTACATGCATTTTTACAGTATGCCACCATATGCTTCCGGCGAAGCCGGCCGCATGGGTTCACCCAAGCGGCGCGAAGTTGGTCATGGCGCTTTGGCGGAAAGAGCTCTTTTGCCAGTAATTCCTGATCAAGAAGCTTTCCCATATACCATTCACGTAGTTTCGGAAATTTTAAGTTCCAATGGTTCCACTTCTCAGGCTTCGGTCTGCGGCAGCACGCTTTCTTTGATGGCGGCTGGCGTCCCGATTAAACGACCAGTAGCTGGTATTGCTATGGGTTTAATTTCTGATGGCGCTAAATATCAGATTCTTTCTGATATTCGCGACGTGGAAGATCATTGCGGTGATATGGACTTTAAAGTAGCCGGCACAGCTGATGGTATCACTGCTTTGCAGATGGATATCAAAATCAAAGGCATTACTTTAGAAATTTTAACTAAAGCTTTAGCTCAAGCTCGAGAGGGTCGTTTATTTATCTTAGATAAAATGCTCGCTTGTTTGGCGGAACCACGACCAGAAATTAGTCAATATGCGCCGAAAATTGTGCAATTAACAATTCCTGCTGATCGCATCGGTGAATTAATTGGACCTGGCGGTAAAAACATTAAAAGTCTCATCGAAACTTCCGGCGCTCAAATTGACGTAGAAGAAGACGAAGAAAAGAAAATTGGTCAAGTGAATATTTCTTCTTCCGATCAAGCTGCGATTCAAAAAGCGGTAGATATGGTGCAAGGAATGATGAAGGTGGATACAATCGGCGATGAGTATGACGGCGTTGTCACCAGAATCGAAAATTACGGCTGCTTTGTTAATTATGGTTTTAACAAAGAAGGTCTTGTTCACGTCTCAGCGATGTCGACTGAATATCTCGATGATCCTAATAAATTAGTGAAACTCGGTGATACGATTCACGTTCGCATCAGCGATATTCAACCAGACGGCAAAGTGAAAATGTCAATGTTAACTGCCGAGCAAGAAGAACAAGCGAAAGCTAATCGCCCAGCTCGTCCGGCTTTCCGTGGTGGTCGTCAAAACGATCGCCGCTCCGCCGGCGATCGTGTCAGCGGCAATCGCGGTGGCTTTGATCGCAATCGCAATAATCGCCGTCGCTTTTAATTAAAAAATTAAAGATGCCGACCAAAGATTACATTAACGCCCAAACCCTAAATCACGATAGTTTTGCTTTAGCAAAAAAAATCTATGAAAGTGGTTTGGTGCCAGACGCTATTATTGTGCTCTGGCGTGGTGGTTCTTTGGTCGGCATGGCTGTACAAGAATTTTTCACTTACAAAGGTGTCACTTGTTATCACACCATTGTTAAAACTTCTGCTTATCAAGATATAGATCAACGCACGCAAGTTCAAGTGGAAAATATGGATCACGTACTCGCTAATCTAAACTCAAAAAGTCAAGTGCTTTTAATTGATGATATTTTTGACACTGGTTCCACTATGGCTGCGGTCAAAAATATCATTGCCAAAGTCACGCGCAAAATCAAAGTAGCCACGATTTTTTACAAACCTAGCCGCTGCTTAGTTGATTTTGCGCCAGATTTTTACCTTCATGAAACCGATCGTTGGTTAGTCTTGCCGCACGAATTAATTGGCTTAACCGCTGAAGAAATTACAGCGAAAGATCCAGAAATTGCGGCAATTGTGTTATAATATCACTCTGTTCTTTAATTTGGGGATGTTTGTTTTGATGTAGAAATTGGTTCTTGCTCGCCAAGCGTCTTTGATCGAAGAGGTAAAAATCGATCAAACTTTAACTGCCGATAAATTCGTCAGCAAAGCGAAATCACTTTTACTCGACACCGTTGGTGCTGTAGCAAACGTATTCGCTCCAGCCAATTACGCCTACGTGGCTTAATTGTTTTGGCACTACAAGCTAAAATTTTATCGTCGTTTTACTTGCGGTGAAAACTTAGCCGATAGCAACGCTATAAGAGAGCAACGCGCTTATTTTGTCTGCTAATTTTGCGTTGAGGACTATTCAAAGTTGGTTAACTCGCTTAAATAGTCATCATGAAAGTTAACTATCTTGGTAGAAGGCGAAAGTTGATTATCTACAGACACGGGTTCAATCCCGTCATCTCCACGAAAAAAAGAACCTAGCTTTTGACGAGGTAATTTTGTTTTTTTCATTAAAATTATTCGTTGGCTAAAGCCCAATTTTCCTTGGCAATCTTCCACTCGCCAGCTTCACGTACCATTTCAATGGTGCCTTCGCTACCATTTTTCGTCGTCACAATTAAAGTTGACGAGTCACCGGTGGTAGTTTCTTGAACAGTTTTTAAGTCCGCCAATGCCGGCGTGGTGTCCAAAAGTTGAGCCAAAGTTTGATTTTTAACTTCGCTAGAAAGGGCACCTAAACTCATTTCTAAGCCAATTAAATTTTTGCGGCTACTGCCATTAACGTATTCTTTACTTACATCAAGAAAATCCTCCAAAGTGGAAACTTCATTAATGGCTTTTTTAAAATTAACGTAAGTTTGCGTTGGCGAAATACTCACTGGTTCAGTCAGAGCGACCTCGCTTAATTTTAATTGTACACCGCTGGCGCTAGTAGCAGTTGGTTCTTTAATTGGCTCCGTCTCTGGAACTAAAATTTCAGCCAAATCAAATGTCGTCATCGTAGGCCCCAGAAGCGGAACGTTCTGAGAAACGGCGGCAGAGTTTTGTCGTCGACTGCCAAAATAATAAATAAGAACTAAAATTAAGATCAGTACCAAACCTAAAAAAATTACAAATTTTGTCGCTTCATTACCAGTTTTAGCAATTTTTGCTTGGCGTTTCTTTTTTACAGTAAACGGAGTTTCTTCTTGGTCAAGCAATTTTTGTTGATCCAATAAAACGTCTAAATCTGATGATGATTGAGCACTGTTTTGTTCATTACGCAAAGGTGATTGATCTTCAAACATAATAATTTCATTATAACATATTCAAGAGAGTAAATTTTACTCACGAAAAAATCCCTATAGTAAGGGATTTTTTCGTGAGCAAAATCAAACTTTAAATTATTTTTAAACTTTAGAATCTAAGAGCTTTGTAAAGTGTATTTAATTCTTTAGTGTGATTATTGAGATAAAAAGCACCAATAATATTAGCAATACCGTAAAAAATGAAAGCTACGGCAATTATCCAATTCAAAGTAACAAAACCAGCCAAAGGATTAAAGATAATTAAAATACCAACTAAAATTCCTAATAAACCACCCACTAATTGCCAGCCCCAACCGCTGTGACGGAAAGTACGGGCAGCAAAAGAATTAGCAAAAACGCTAGCGCCCAAGGCAATCGCCCACAAACCAAAAAGAAAAACAATAATATCTAAACTTAAACTTGGGCGCGCCAAAAGCAAAGCTCCAACTAAAAAATTAATAATGGCGGTGATCATCATCCAACCGGCCCATGGAGCTTTAAGATTGAAAAAGAAACTAACAAAATAAAAAATTCCGGCAATCATTAATGCCAAACCGATTAACATCGTGCCAAAAATCATTGTTCCGATCGGCCGTACTAAAAGAAAAATTCCTACTACCAACATTAACAAACCAATAATTCCCAAAAGCCATTTTGTTTCGTTAAAAAAGTTTCTCACATCCACCTTTCCAATTATTTATTGTGATTTCAATTATAAAATTGGTAGATGAAAAAACGCCCTCAGCTTAGCTTCTCTTTTTTATTGAAGCGAGGATTGAGAATACCTAAAATAACGCTGCCCCAACCAGCGAGCCAAAGCAAAAACGGCGTTAAATGATAAAGAGTTACTTTGGTGAACCAACGCCAGCGATAATGACCTTCTTCTAAAAACAAAGTAGAAATTGTTTGTTCGGCTAAATCTTGGACAATATGTTTTTGATATTCAAAATGCAAAAGTAAAAGTATAAAACCAATAAAAAAGAAAACATAACGACGAGCTGGCTTTTTAATTAAAATAAATAAACTCACCAAGGCCGCCAACGCTAAACCAATAGCCAGCTGATTGTGTAAATAAGTAAAATAGATTAATTGAAAAAGACCTTGTTTCACTTTATTTCCTTTTGCTCAAATTATACACGATCACGCTGGCTAAAAGGAGCACTCCACCAACAAAAAGCCATTGCGACCAAGAAAGTTGAGCTCGTCCAGCTGTTAATTGACCAACGGGCAACACTTCACCCGCCAGAACTAAACCCTGATTATCTTGCTGATAAATCGCAATCTCTGGCGCTTGTCCAGTAGCGCTTAACGGTTGAGCAAATAAATTAACAATTAATAGAACTGGTTCGCCGTTAATTTCTCCGTCTAAAACCGCCACTCCCGTTTCACTAAAATTACCATTGAGAATATTGGCTTTGTGAGTGGCAGAAGCTAACCAACCGTTAAGCAAACTTTGCTCATCAGTGAAATCGCGGGCTAAATTTTCACCGGCACTTTGATAAGCGTAACCAGCGCCACTAATAAAACTCCACGGCTGAGTTCCATCCGGACCAACGTGTGCCCAATAATTATTGGAAAACATGTTTTCGCCTTTGGCAATCGCAGCCTGATCCAGCTGCTCGTTCACGCTCAACGGGCCCAAACCTTTTTTCGCCCTTTCTAAATTGAGCAAGTCAACAATTTTTTGCGTGTCCAATTTAGTAGATAAGCCCAAGACTTGAGTCCGCGCAGACAAAAAATGTTGGCAAAAAAAACAAGCGACCAAAACCCAAGCGCAAACAACAGCTGTCAATTGCAGTTGTTTTTTTTGGTTATACCAAGACGTACGCCGTTTTTTCATAAAAACATTATAGCAGAAAGCGGAAAAATAGGTGAGTCCCTGCGTGCTATAATACTCAATTATGCTAGATTATTTTGCTATCATCAATAAATATTACCAACCAGGCACGCGCACTTATAAAATTTTTACTGTGCACGCGATTTTAGTTACCAATAAAGCCTTAAAAATTGCTCGCCGGCTGAATTTAAGTGCTCAAGAACAAGAATTTATTGAAGAAGCGGCTATGTTGCACGATATTGGTGTTTTTAAAGTTAACAGCGCCAAAATGGACTGCGTCGGCGATCTACCGTATATCGCTCACGGCGTAGCCGGCGCGGAAATTTTACGTCAAGAAAATTTGCCGCAGCACGCCCAAGTGGCGGAACGCCACGTGGGCGTCGGCTTAACTAAAAAAGAAATTAGTGCTCGTCAATTGCCTTTACCTACTCAAGATTTTTTGCCAGAAACTCAAGCAGAAAAAATTATTACCTACGCTGATCTTTTCTTTAGCAAACGTGAAGCAACACTCTGGAAAGAAGATACTCCAGAGGAAATCGAAGCAGAGTTAAACGGATTTGGACCAGAACAGACCGCTACTTTCCGTGCCTGGAGAACGGAATTCGGAGAATAACCGATTTAACGCCCTTCTTCTCTTGTGAGTTCGAGTTTTTTGTGATATAATACCCGTCTTATGAAATACGCCGTAATCGCCCTTCAGGGTAAACAATATAAAGTTAGCGAAGGTGACAAATTAACTGTTGATCTTTTAGATCAAGAAGTTGGCAAAACTTTTGACGTCAGTGATGTTTTATTGCTCAATGACGAAGGCAAAATCACCGTTGGCACACCATTGGTGGAAAAAGCTAAAGTTACACTAAAGGTTTTAGAAAGCGGTAAAGACGAAAAATTGCTAGTTGGTAAATACAAATCCAAAAGCAAATATCGCAAAGTCATTGGCCATCGCCAACGCATCACCAATCTAGAAGTGGTGAAAATCTAAAAAATTATCAGAGTCGCTGAAAATATAAATAAGACTCTGAAAATAATTAATTCATTTTTATAAAATGAATTAAAAGACGGTTGCACGGAAAGGTGCGTGATATGAAAAAATATCTTTTTCTTCTCGGAAGTACTCCCAATTTATCTTTGGCGGAATTGCAAGCTGTTTTTGGTGAACAAAACGTGAGTCGTTTTAGTCGTCAAGCGGCTGTTGTACAAATGGAAACTGATCCGGTGGAGGCCATAAAAAATCTTGGTGGAACGGTGAAAATTGGTGAAATTTTGCAAAATTTTGACAAAAATATTTCCGATAACGACTTGCAAAATTTCTTGAACGAATACTTTCTCAAGCTTCAACAGCCAAAAGTTCATTTCGCCATCGGCGAAATTGGTCGCGATCAACGCGAAAGTTTTGACGTCATTAAATTAAAACAAAGTTTACAAGAAATGGGTCTGAAAGTGCGTTTTAACGATCAATCGCGCCAAGGCGCGAGCGCAGCTTTGCTTTTACACCGCCATGACTTAATTGAAATTTTAATGGTTCAAGGAGAAAATGAACAGCAACAGGAATTAATTTTAAGTAGAACTTTGGCGGTGCAAGATATTGACGACTGGACACTCCGTGATCGCGGCAAACCGTATGCTGATCATAAAAAAGGGATGCTACCGCCAAAATTAGCGCGAATGATGGTAAATTTAGCTCTTGGTCAAAGCGACATTACTAAAGAACAAACTCTTTACGATCCGTTTTGCGGCACCGGCACAATTCTTTTGGAAGCGGCTGCCACGCCAAATTTGCACTTAATTGGCACAGATTTAGACGTCAAAGCTATTCTAGGAGCTAAAGAAAATTTGGCTTGGTGGAGCGAAACTTATCGGCAACCAGTTGCCAGCCAATTTTTCGTCAGTGAGG
>JAUNST010000001.1:0-2366 GCA_030539095.1 bacterium | reverse complement strand
CTGTTGATTTTATCGTTACAGAACCGTTTTTAGGTAAACAAACGCCAAAAAGCAGCGAACTAAACGGCATTTTTCGCGGACTAGAAAAAATGTACTGGGGAGCTTTCCGTCATTGGACGCAAATTTTGCGTCCAGGATCCAAAATTGTGATCGTGATGCCGCGCGTTCACGCCGACAACGGGCAAGTTTTTACGCTCGACTCTCTTCTTGACAAACTAGCCGCTCTGGGCTACAATAAGCAGTCTCGAGAGCTGTTCTACGCCCGGCCGCAAGCAATTGTGGAACGAGAAATTGCAGTTTTTGAATACAGACCGAATTTGAAAGGTAATTAAATATGTCACATGTTAAAGCTGGTGGTAGTGTTAGACAACATTCACAAGGTTCTCGTCCGGGAAAACGTTTGGGTTTAAAAAAATCCAGCGGTGAAGCCGTCAAAGTCGGTCAAATTATTTTGCGTCAACGCGGCATCAAATATAAACCAGGTAAAAACGTTGGTTTGGGCTGCGATCACACAATTTTCGCCATGAAAGATGGCGTAGTTGCTTTTGGTCAACGTCTCGGCAAAACAGTTATCAACGTTCAATAAATTTCTGTTGCAGTATTTTTCAATTTTTGTCTCAAATTTGCGAAGACAGTTGCTTAGTTGGTAGTATAATAGCCATATATGGAACTAAGTTCCTATCTGGTAGATTATCTACGAGCTAATCAAAAAGCCTACGATTATCAGCATCAGCCGATTGTTAATAGTTTTGAAATCGACGATCTGGCTTTGCAAGTAGGTAAATTTTACGAAAAAATTCGCAAAGTGGTCGATTGGAAAGAAGAAAACGCTCTTCGTCGCGGGAGCATTACGCGCGCGCTAAAGCGAAATCTTGTCGGTCAATTTTACGGTTTTGCTCAAACTTACACAAAAGAACAAAATAAACAAGTTTCGCAAGTGATCGTTTTCGAATTAATGCGCTCTGGTTATTTCAATAATCAATTAATTAATACGCAAAAAGTGGATGAAGTGGCAGCAATTATCTTCAAGTATGCGGTAATTCTGCAAGAAATCCATAAGAAAAAATCCAATTCCGCTAATCGCAAAGACGCCAAGGAAAAAATTAAATTTCAAACTTGGATTTTGCAAATCGCCTCTTGCGAATTAGAAGCCTGCCTGGCACCAAATTACAAAACTCAAGCTCTAGTGCAATTAATGTGTTCAGCGATGAAACAGCGCATTAAGTTGTTACCGAAAAATTTTATTACTGAAGAGCAAGTGCAAAAATATATTTTAATTGCGGTTTGGCGGGCTCTTTTTGAAGCAGACGACTATTTTGTAGCCTATCAATTAATTACCGCAGAATTCCCGCAATTAACTAAAAACCAGACTATTAATGAAAATAATGATTATGAAGCTTTTTTTAAAGCTAAACAACAAATTTTCAAAGAGCTAAACACCAAAGTCGGGCGCAGCTTTTTGAGCTTGGCTAATAAATATGATGCCGCTTATCGTTTAATTGGCGATATTAATAAAGAATTTAATTGCGAGAGCGTAGCAGATGGCGAAAAAGCGTGGCAAGATGAAGAAAAAGTAGAAAAACTTTTTAATGAAATTTATGATCGTCGTTATAAAAGTCTTAAGAAGCGACTGCTACGTACCTCACTTTGGAGCACTTTATCGATTTTAGCCGCCAATGCTTTTTCAGTGGCAGCGATTGAAGGCCCAGTGGCGGCTTTGATGGGTTTAGATTTCACTTGGTTTTCGATTGCTATGGATATCCTTATTCCGAGCGTAGCGATGTTTTTCTTGGTCATTATCATTCGGCCGCCACCAGCAGAGAATAAAGCTGTGCTTTGGCAAGAAGTACAAAAAGTTTTTCGTGCCCAAAAAACTGACGACGTTTACGAAATTCGTCAACGTGGCAAAACAAAAAATCGCGTTTTACAAACTTTTTTCTATGCCACCACGCTTATCGCTGGTGCCGTGGGCTTATGGGCGATGTATAAAGCTTTTGAGATTTCAGGTTTACCGTGGACTTCAATTTATTTAAACGTAGTTTATTTAACTATGGTGCTTTTTGCTTCACTAAATATTCGCCATAAATCCACTGAATTAACTGTTTATGAAAAAAGCAGTTTTTTTGATTTTATTCTTGACATTTTTTCCATTCCATTGGCACGAATTGGCCAATGGTTTTCCAAAAAATGGAAAGAATATAATGTTTTTTCCGTCTTTTTTAGCCTTTTAGTCGACGCACCACTATCACTTTTTATTAGTTTCATTGAAGACTGGCGCGATTTCCTCAAAGAGAAAAAAGCCGAGATTAGATAAATTTTCAGTTTTGGAGACAGCGGACTGGAAAACCATTAAGTTTACCACCGCC
>JAUNST010000028.1 GCA_030539095.1 bacterium | reverse complement strand
ATTTAGGTATGACTTTGGCGGGCAAAAATCTGGCGGCAGCGCAACAGCTAGCGCCAATTTTTGCCAGTGATTGGTTGCAAGTTCAAACCAGCGATGATTTGCTTGGTGTGCAATATGCAAGTGCCTTTAAAAATTTAATTTCTTTGGTCATCGGTATTATTGCTGGTCTCGGTTATGGCTATGGCACACAAACGCATGCTCTGAGTTTAGTAGCAGCTGAGTGCGAACGTTTAGCGATCAGCTTGGGCGCTCAAGCTAAAACTTTTACTTTCGTGAGCCAGTGTTGGGGTAATGATATGGTTATGAGCGCCACCGGCGAAACTCGCAATCGCGCTTTAGGTATACTTTTGGGCGAAGGTTTAAATTTTGAGCAAGCTCTGATCCGTTTACAAAAACAAGGCAAAACGGCAGAAAGTGCTAATACTTTGCAAATTTTGCCCAAAATTGTAGATTTACAAACTTATCCAATTTTGGAATGGTTAGTACAGTTAACGCAAAAAAATACTGATGTATTGCGTATTTTTCAGTTATTAGGTGGAGGAAAGTAATATTTATGTTATCTTCGGCGGTGATGACCGGCATTTTGGCTACTTATGTGGCTGCAGAAACAAATTCTTTGAGCGTGGAACGTTTAATTATAAAAGATCCTGATTTACCAAAGAATTTTCATAATTTACGAGTGGTTTTTATTAGCGATTTGCATCATGGTACTTTTAGCAGCAGTAAACGTTTGCGCAAGATGGTGCAAAAAATTAATGCTTTGGAGCCAGATCTAATTCTTTTTGGTGGCGACTATGTACAAACGCAAAGAAAAAATAAAAATTTAAAACATCAGCAAGCTTCTCTTGATGAATTAACGAGTATTTTGCAAAATT
This sequence comes from bacterium, assembly GCA_030539095.1. Lineage (GTDB taxonomy): Bacteria > Patescibacteriota > Microgenomatia > UBA1400 > PJMF01 > JAUNST01. The sequence goes on along the minus strand of JAUNST010000028.1, from coordinate 9,062 downwards.
TAACCAAACCAACTTTAGGTATGTATAGCGTTTCCGGTAATCACGATCATTGGTTTGGCTTGGCTAAAGTTGTTGCTCACTTACAAAAAGCTGGCATTAAAACGATTGACAATGACGGCGTTGCTTTGAAAAAAGGTGATGAATCAATCTATTTATCTGGCGTGGGTGACTTGTGGTGTAACCAACCAGATTTAAAGAAAGCCTTGAGTCATCGTGATTCACAAAAGTTCACTCTTTTGTTATCTCATCAACCGAATTTTATTGATACTCTAACTAAAAATGATCACATTAATTTTGTTTTAGCTGGTCACACCCATGGTGGTCAATGTCAATTATTTGGTTATCAACCGTTAATGCCTAAACGTTTTGCTAAATGGGAATATATTTCTGGTTTAATTGAAACGCCGCAAACGCGAATGTTAGTTTCTCCTGGCATTGGTACGGTTCTTCCCTATTTCCGTTTTTTTGCGCCACCAAAAATTCACTTACTCGTTTTTAAGCGCGCGCCGAGATTGTCCAAGTTCTAAATCATTTTCTTCCACTTTGGCGAGACGACGATTAATGTTATTTGTTTTACTTTGTGCTTCGTCGATAATATTGCTGGCTTCTGTTAATTTCTTTTGGGTGCGAGTTAAGATTTCTCCAAATTTGCCGAATTCAGTTTTAATTTGTCCTAGTAAAGTCCAAACTTGAGCAGAATGTTTTTCAATTGCCAAAGTGCGGAAACCTAATTGTAAACTGTTGAGAAAAGGCACAATCGTGTTTGGTCCCATGACACTAATTTGCCAATCGCGTTGCAGGTTGGCGCAAAGATCTAAATTTTGAGTGACTTCAGCATAAAGACCTTCCGTTGGCAAATACATAATTGCGAAGTCAGTTGTTTGCGGTGGATCAAGATATTTTTGATTGATATCTTTAGCACATTTTTTTACTTGCGTTTCCAAATTTTTGCGCGCGCTGGCTAAAGCTGCAGGATTAGCAGCGTCCAAAGCGTTTTGCACGCGCGCATAATCTTCTACCGGAAATTTTGCGTCTACTGGTAAATAAAGTAATTCTTCATCATTATTTTTGCTTGGAATTAAAAGCGCAAATTCTACACGTTCATTGCTGCCTTTTTTAGTGACCACATTAGTTTCGTATTGTGAACGAGCGAGAATTTGCGCCAGCAAACTTTCTAATTGCACTTCTCCCCAAGTGCCACGAGTTTTAACATTGGTTAAAACTCTTTTTAAATCTCCCACTCCATTAGCTAAAGTTTGCATTTCGCCCAAGCCTTTATAAACGGCTTCCAAGCGTTCACTCACTTGCTTAAAACTTTCGTTTAAACGTCGCTCCAAACTAGTTTGGAGCTTTTCATCGACCGTAGCTCGCATAGTTTCTAGGCGTTCACCAACCAAATCGGTCAAACGATTGAGTCTAGTTTCTAAACTGTCGCCAAAAGTTTTCAAACTCAAAGTTAATTCTTGACGTTGCTGCGAAAGCGATTTGCTAATATCAGTTTGGTTTTTTAATTGTGTTAATAAATAAAAAGTGAGACCTAAATTAAGAATAACTAAAACTAAAAGTAAAATTTGCATGCTTTCATTATACATGACATTTTCATGTGCACTAGAAAAATCGCAAAAGATTGTGAAAATTTTGTTAAGTTAACCTCTGATAATGAAGTTACTTAAATCTTGTCGGCCGAGGCGAATTTTTTGTTTACTTTTATCTAATTGTTTAGAAACAATCATCGCTGTTTTTATTTTTTTGCCGGCGAGTATAAAAGTAACTTCGATCACTGGCGCTTTTTCGCCAGTTTCTGTGGGCGCGAACCAGAGTAAATCTTCTGGTTCGCATAAGCGTAGATCGATGGCTAATTCGCGACTGATAGCACTCCGATAACGGCCGGTGTCCACGGCGAAAGAAACTTTTTGTTTAGTTTTGTCGCCTAGAACTTCACCTTCTTGAGTGAAAGCAATCATTACTTTTTCGTCTGGCGGCAAAAATTTATTAGTTAAATTAGAAGCAAAGAGAGCTTGAGCAATTTTAATGCCGTGTTCCGGATTAAGAACTTCTAAGTCGCTCACTCGCTGCAGGCGGCGTTTAAGACCCTGATTATTAGCTAGTTGAATATTAAGGCCTGGGCTAGTGTTTAATTCAACCACTAATGGTCCTTTGTCTTTATCGATAAAAAGATCAATGCCGCCGTAAGTTAATTGTGCCGCGTCAGCGGCAGAAACGGCGGTAAGCAAAACTTGTTGCCAAAATGGAACGACAAAGCCGTTTAATTTTCTTTTTGTGCCAGGATAAAAACGGATAGGCGTGCCATCAGCGGTGATGGCACGCGTAGTGATGCCGGTGGCCAGATCGATGCCGACGCCAATTGCACCTTGGTGCAAATTGGCTCGGCCTTCACTTTCTTTCGTTGGCAAGCGCAACATCGCCATCACTGGAATGTGATTGTAAACAATCACTCGCACATCTGGCGTACCGTGATAAGAAAGTTTGGCGAATTGCGGATGAATTGCCACTCTTTCTTCAATAATTACCGAAGTTAAAGCTCCTGGATGGCTGGTGTACTTACCTTCTAAAATATCCCAACAGTGAAGGAAAATTTCTTCACTTGTCCATTTTTGACCCATGGTATCTAAATAATCGTCATCGTCATTGCGATTAATAAAAACTACAATTCCTTTACCGCCGCTGCCATTGCTTGGCTTAATCACAAAATCATGATCTAATTTTTTCCAATTAAACTTATTCAATTCTTCGTGATCATTAATAATGGCGATAATTTTGGCTACCGCAATGCCTTGATTTTGCATGAGCTGCTTAGTTTTGAATTTGCTATGGCAAATTTGCCTGGCGTAGGCAGAATTTTGGCTGGTATAAAGTCGATTTCGGGCGTTCATGCCCAAAATGTCATTAGTTTTCATGGTTTTATTTCTTGATTAAAGTTTTAAAACGTAAAAGTTCAATTACTCGCAGACCGGTATATCGCCCAATGAGAATATCGGCGATCAATGGTATTAAAAGTACAATTTCTGGATTAACGATAGTGAATTTTTGTACCCATTCATTACCAATGATTAAAGTGGCGATAATGGCTAAAATGACTGTTTCGAAAGTAAGCCGGGCAGCTTCTTTGGTGGTGGAAGCGAGCTGAGTGCTGGTGAAGTTTTCTGAAAGTGAAATTAAAATTAAAAGTGGGAAAATTGCCAACGAGTAGAAAACTTCAATACGGAAATACGCCATCGATAACAAGAAGCCGATCACCATCACGCAAACGCCCCAAATGATGAGAGCCGTTTTCGGTAAATGAGCCACGTTGGTACGCTTAAGTAAATTGTGAAGCAAAATAGAAGTGATAATAATGACTAAGAAAACGATAATGCCTACCGGAATACCGGTGGAAACGAAAACGACGGAAAGGACGGCGGGCGTGTAAATACCGAAACCGCGCAAGCCAATGACGTGACGCGAAAAGGCAATAATGGTGGTTACCAGAGGAAAAAGTAGCAGTAAAACCAATAAATTGCTTGGTAGACCGCGATTAACGGCTTTGCGGATGGCAATTTGTAAAACATTGTACCAAGAAGTTTCTTCAACTGGTTTTTCGAGCAAATAGCTGGCCAATAAATCGTTTTTGCTGCCAGTGACTTCAGTAATATCCTGATCTTTTTTTTCTTGGATGTTTTGTTTAACGACTGGATCAACCAAAGTGGCAGCGAGAGTAGCTTCACTAGTGGCGCTAGTTTCTTCTGGCTCTGGAACTAATTCGGTAAAAACATTTTCTTGTGCTGCTACCGCTAAAACGCTGCAGCTGAAAAAAATAAGACTTAAACAAAGTTTTTTCCACATAGTGGAAGTATTATAGCATGTTTATCGCTGAGCTAAAGTCAAGCCAATTATAAGCCAGCTTTTTGTAAAACTTCGGCGGCTTTGCGTTGTTCGCGGTTGGGTCGGTTAGGAATATTAGCGATGAGACGGACATAAAAATCACCTTTGCCGCCGCCTTGTAAACGAGCAATTCCCTCCCCGCTTAAGCGAACCATTGTGTGGCTAGCTGTGCCTTCGCGCACTTTGATAACAATTTCGTCAGTTAGAGTTTTTACTTTGAGTTTGCCGCCCAGAATTAATAAGGAAATTGGCACTTTAATTTCTACAAAAACATTGGCGCCTTCGCGGCGGAAATATTTATCTGGTATGACGTCAAAAACAACATAGGTTTGACCAAAACGAATTCTGGTGCCATCGTTAACGCCGGCAGGAATTTTTATTTTTTGTTTTTTGCCGTCTAATTCAACAGTTTTTTCTACACCTAGCGCTGCTTCCATAAAAGTTAAACGCATAGAATATGTTTGATAGGAAGGTCTGGCACCGCTGCGGCGGGCAAAGCCACTGCCAAAAATACTGTTGAAAATTTCGAAAGGATCGGAAAAGTCGGCGTCGGTGAAAGGATTTTGACCGCCGCTATAACTCCAGGTGTAGGGACCGTTTTGATAAGCTCCGGCAAAAGGATTGCCGCCCATACCGGCGCTGGGATCAAAAGCAGAATGACCAAATTGGTCATATTTTTGTTTTTTACCTGGATCACTTAAGACTTGATAAGCTTCGTTGATTTCTTTAAACTTTTCTTCAGCGCCGGCTTCTTTATTGCGGTCTGGATGAAATTCAAGAGCTAGCTTACGATAAGCTTTCTTAATTTCGGCTTCAGTGGCGTTTTTGCTAACGCCCAAGATTTCATAGTAATCACGTTTGCTCGGCATAAGTCAAATATTATAAGCGAAAAATTCGCAAAGTCAAAGGTTAATTGCTAATTTGAGGCTTTTATTCGCCAGCATTGCCGCTGCGGCTGCCATCACCATTTAAATTATTGAAAAAATTGCGGATAGTTTCTGGCAGACCAGCGTGTGCATGTCCGCCTTGGCTGGCAGGCATTTCCGCTCGGGCGCGCTCGAGCTGCTTACGCAAGAACAAAGCTCGGGCGCTGTTGCCCGCATTAGCTTCAATTGTTGAAAGTTCATTTTCCAGAACTTGCACTTCCATTTGTGTCGTGCCAGAGAAAGCCTGACTAACCGTTTTTTCTGTACTTGTTTGGTAAGTGGCGCTGAGACGTTGTAATTCTTGGCGATAATAAGCTTTTTTTTCTTCATCTGCCGCATGCTGGGCAGCGAAAAAAGTGTTTTCTAAACGATTTTTTGCCGCTAAATCAACGTTTTCTGCCTTAGGTGTTAAATCTTCAGTTAAATTAAGCTCATTAACATCCTGAGCGTCAAAAGTAGGCTGAACTTCTTTTTTTAATTGACTTATATCTGTCATAACCAGTTATATTATATCAAAATAATACTTTCAAGTCAAGTAAAAAATCGCTTCTCATCGCTTTTTATAGTGCTAAAAGCCAATCGGCAAGTTTTTTGCGTTTAGCGATCAGCTCAAAATATTCACGCACTTGCGGTTCTTGCAATTGTTGTTTCTGCTCTGCCTCGGTTTTTAAATTCGGCATGGCTTCTTTAATTTTTGCTAAAACTTCTTCTTCGGTGGCAGTAATTTTTTCTGCTTCCATGAGTGCATCAAGAATAAATTCGAGTTGTAAGTTTTGCAAACTGCTATAAGTTAATTGTTGTTCAATTGATTCAGGGCTCATGCCAGTACGTTTAAGATATTCTTCCAGAGTTAAATTAGCTTTTTGCAATTGCTCTTGCATGCGTTCTAATTCTCGTCTGGCGCTGCGACGCACCATAATCGGAGAAATTTTTGGTTTAATTTCGCTTAAGAGTTTGTATAAAGCGCGATCGGTAGCTTGAGCTTTTAATTCGTCTTCGGTGAGCGGAGTGAAAGGATTGCCGACTTTAAGAGCTTGAGCATGAGCATCTTCTTGTTCTTTTTTGATCTGTTCACGCAATTTCTTTTTTTCTTCACTCAAAATTTTCTTGTAATCTGGTAATTTGAAATCTGGTTTTTGTGGTAAATAAGCGGCTAATTGCCAATCTTGATTTGGTTTTACTTCTTTAATGACTAATTCTGGTTCCACAAAAACTTTTAAGTCGCGCTTTTTAAGTTCTTCTTGCAAAATTGCTGGAGCTAGATCGCGTAAAACTTCTTGAGCTAAATATTGCGGTTCTACCATTTCGGCGGCAATATTGGCCGGCACTTTTCCAGGACGGAAACCATCATGCTTAAGATTTTTGGCGACGCTGTTTAAAACTTTATCGTAGACTGGCTGAACTTTATTCCAAGGAATTGTGAATTCAAAACGTGGATCGTCGGCAAAGTTTTCCGCCAAAATGTCTTCCATGGTAGGAGTTTTGGCTTCTTTAGGAGTTGTTTTTTTAGGAGCAGCTTTTTTAGTGGCCGTTTTGGCAGTAGTTTTTTTTGTTTCCGTCATAGGCAGGTATTATAACACGCTCTTTTGTTTAGCGATGTGATGATCTGCTTCATTTTTAACTCATTTTTATAGCAATGCAGTATAATAATGCGAGAAAAGGAAGTTGTTTATGAATGATTATAGTTATTTTTTAACTGAGGGTTTGATTTGGCTTTCTCTTTTAATTACGGTGGGGGCGCAAATTTTTATTAATGTTACTTACAAAAAATTTGCGCAAATAAAAAATAAAAAGAATCTCACTGGTGCGCAAGTCGCAAAAACGATTTTATTAGCTAATGGTTTAAGCAAAATTCAACTGACCCAAACTAAAGGAGATCTCACGGATCATTTTGATCCGCGAGCGAAAGCTGTGACTTTGTCAACTGCAATTTATACACAAACTTCTGTGGCTGCTTTGGCGGTGGCAGCTCATGAATGTGGTCACGTTTTGCAAGAAAAAGACAACTTTCGCTTTTTGCGTTGGCGCAGTTCTTTGGTGCCGGTAGTTAACTTTGCTTCTTACGCTGGCTATTTTGCGATTATGGTTGGGCTGCTATTTAGCAGTGTGAGTATTTTCTGGTTAGGTATTTTATTCGAAGTGGTAATTTTAGCTTTTCAGCTGGTGACTTTACCGGTAGAATTTGATGCTAGTCGTCGCGCTTTGGCACAATTGCAAAAATTAGATTTATGCACAATGGCTGAATTACCACAAGCAAAAAAAGTTTTGACTGCGGCTGCTTTTACTTATGTTGCTGGTGTTTTAACTGCGCTTTTACAAATTGTTCGTTTGCTGGCAATTTTTCGTAATTCAAATCGTGATTAATTTTTGTAGCGCAATTTTGTCAAAATTTTGTATAATTAATTAGGGTTTTTATGGAAGCATTTTTTGAGAAACAAATGCTATAATTTATAAAGATAGTTAATATATGAGAATGAAAAAAATGAGCTCAACGTCTTCGACCAATAAAAAGTGTGCTTCAACTGCCACTAACGAGAATAATAAACAAGTAAAAACAGCTACTTATAAAAGGTTAGCACGAGTGATTAGCCAAGATGCTTTTACTAAATTTGGTAGTTCTTTCGACAAGTTGGCTCGTTTTGATCGCTAATGATACTCGGTTTAACTTTGGACTTTGCTGAATTCTTATTACAGCAATTGCACGATCGCTATAAACTTTCTTTGGGCGAGCCGGTTTTTCTTTTGGATCAAGCAGATTTACACAAGTTGAATTCAGCTTTAAAAAGTCCTTTTCAGCTTTTAGCTAATTTGGAAAATTGTCATTTAGAGCAAATGGTTGTTGCCATTGGCGCTCGTTTATTTTGCGGTTTGATTCAAAACCATTCTTTATTAAATGGTAATAAAAGATCTGCCGTTTTGTTTCTTTACGCTTTTTGTCTTTTAAATGGTTTTACTATTAAAGATTTTAATGAAGATGCTTTATACCAATTAGCTATGCAAGTTAACAAATTGGTGGAAGAAAAAACTTTTTCTCAGGCTTTAATAGAAACAGAAAAATATTTGCGAGTAAATTTAGTTGCTCAGCAACCTATCGCGTCTTCAAAATCTTTTGAATTTTATCAAAAAGAATTCACGAACTATTTGTTTTCTAGAGATTAATGGTCGTAAAAATGTAAAAAATTATTTTTTATGTTAAGATAAATTATGCAAAATTTTTCTTGGTTATTTTATGCTGTGGGCTCGGCTGTTTTTGCGGCTCTGACTTCGATTTTAGCAAAAGTAGGCATTGAAGGAGTTAATTCTAATTTAGCGACGGCGATTCGAACGGTTGTAGTTTTGATTCTGGCGTGGGCATTAGTATTTATTTTTGGTTGGCAAAAACAATTAATTGATTTAACTCCGCGCAACTGGTTATTTTTAATTCTTTCTGGTGTGGCTACTGGTCTTTCTTGGCTCTTTTTCTATCGAGCTTTGCAGTTGGGAAATGTGGCTAAAGTGTTGTCGGTGGATAAGTTGAGTTTAGTTTTGGCAATTGTTTTTGCCGCGCTTTTTTTAGGTGAAAAGTTGAGTTGGCAAGCAATTATTGGTGTAGTTTTGATTGTCGCGGGCACTTTTTTAGTGGCGCGGTAATTGCAAATTCAGTTATTAGGCGAATTAAAGAAAAAATCCCGCCGTGAGGCGGGATTAGTTGTGTGCGATGCATAGTGCTTAGCAGTAGTTTGCTCCCCAATCGTCAATTGGATTAAAATTGACGTAGGAGCTGCTATTGCTATCAGTGAGCGGGAATGTCATTTCTGCGCTAGTGATGACCGGCGGCGCGTTTTTGGAAAGTAACCGCTCTCTTTGCCGCCGTTGTATCTTTTCGTACAGTTGGTCTACGCGACTGCACCATTTGCCAGGACGGCAAACGGTGGCGCGACCATTGCGACAGCAGTCGAAAACTGTGGTGAAACAGTCGTCAGTTTTGATGGCCACTCTACAGTGGCCAGTCAGGCGATTGAGTGTCAATCGCAATCTCATTTCACCATAGACGTTTTCGTTGCCCTGAGAACCATTGAGAGCAGTTCGATTGCTCAAGTTGACTACGATCTCGGTGACCATGGTCAACATTTGCAAAACTTCTGAATTAGCTGGCGCCAATCCATTTTCTTGCCAAACCTCAGTCTGCACTGTTTTTCCTCCTTGAATTGTTATAGAGCACACAACCAGCGCGTATTCTATCACATTATAGGTCTTTTGTCAAGATGAAAAAGG
>JAUNST010000027.1 GCA_030539095.1 bacterium | reverse complement strand
TTGCAACTTTTTCATCTGGACAGTGTGTGGACATAAATATTATAAGATATTTAAATAAAAATGAATAAAAAAATATAGGACTATTCAAAGATCTTCTTTTAGTTATTTACCTTTAAATCAACATTTTATTGAAATACAAAATCCAATTTTTTTTCAATTTTACTTATTTATGTCCACGTAGTTGCGCTTGACATTCACCATTTTTTTATAGTAAAATGAGCGTTAGCATTATGTTAAAGAGATCGAGAGGGTCGTCCAGCCCTAGTTCAGTGACAACGCAAAAAAACAGCGTTGATGCGGTTCGTACGCCAAAAAACACTCGAGCGAATATTTCTCAAGAAGAACTCATAAAAAAACACCAACATCACGATTTGCTCAATCAACGTTTAACGCAAGGAAAAAATCAGATTGATCAAGCCATGATTAATCTAGACAAAAAAGCGCAAGTGACTAAAAATCACCCAATTAAAGCCGCGCCACGAAAACTTGGAGATCTAGCCGACATTTTGGATCAGCAATTTACCCATTTACCTCCCAAAGCTACTAGCCGCCCCACTCAAGAAGGTAATCTTTACGACGACAAAGATCTTTTCGCCAGAACTAAAGCTTACAAGGATAAAGAAAAAACCAAAGAAAAAAGTCAAAAACCAACTAAAAAAACCACGGCTACCCCATTCCAGAGTTTAAGTTTCGTAATGATTGGCCTATTCGCTCTCGGCGTAGCTACTTTCGGATTAAATCAATTCATAAAGAATGCTAATCTCAATTTCGCCGCAGAAGATAATAATAGTACAGCAGTAAAACCGAACCGCATTTTGACTTTTCAAGGTAAATTGAGCGATGCCGACGCCTTCTCAATCAGTGATTCGCAAATTATGCGTTTTGAATTTTACAATACTAGTGGCGGCAACACTCCGCCGCCGGTAGGCGGCGAAAAACTTTGGGATAGCAATCTCTGCGAGATTACACCCAATGAGCAAGGCGTCTTCTCCGTTAATCTTGGCGCTGGCAAAGGCAATGGCAGCGATCTAGCTGACTGTGGCAGTGATTTGGGCAACATTTTTGCCGAAAATAGTAACATCTGGTTACAAATCACCGTCGCCGATGAAGTGCTCTTCCCTCGCCAGCTCATTAAAAGCGTTCCTTACGCTCTTAATAGTGAAACTCTACAAGGTTTTGCTGCCAGTCAAAGCGCCACTGCCAATACTGTGCCTGTAGTTGACAGTGACGGCAATCTCAAATTCAACACTAACAACACTTTAATTAAAAATTTTGGCAATTTAGGTTTGGTTTCCGAAACTGGCGACCTCCTACTTCTTCCTGGGTCAGGCAATGTTTACATCGGCAATCAAGATCTAAATGCTAATTTATTCGTCACTGGCAGCGCCAGCGTCTCTGGTACTCTCACCATGGGCACTTACGCCAACAATATTGTCGAATCTAACAACAATGGTCTTTTCTTAAAAACTAAAATTGGCCAAGATCTTTGGGAAACTCAATTTAGCTTAGCTAATAATGGTTATCTCGGTTTAGGCACAAGTACTCCTACTCAAAAACTTTCACTTAATCAAGGTAGCATCAACTTTGATTTTATCGATGGACCAAACACTTCGAATCTAAAACTAACAGAGAACAGCATTGATACTAATGCTTTAGCCAGAATAAATAGCCCAAGTTCTCTTAGCGTTAATTTAATTAGCGATACCACTGGCAATCTCGGTACTGGCGTCTATAAATACGCTTATACCTTCGTCACTTCGTACGGTCAAGAAACGGCAATGAGTCCATATACTGCTTTCACTAGCAATACCAGCGGCAAGCAATTTTCGGTGAGCAATTTAGAGAACTACGGTTTACCGAATGTGGTTTCACGACGTGTTTACCGGACCAAAGCCAATGGCGATGAATTCTATTTAGTGCAAACACTTAATGATAAGAGTAGCAGCTTCGTTGACAATATGAGCGACGATGAGCTAACAGTGTCGGCCACTGTCACTAATAACCAAACTGGCACCTTCCGTTATAAAGTTGCTTTTGTCACCGATCAAGGAGAAACAAATCCTTCGGCTAATCCAGCGACGATCAAACTCAATGGCGATGGTCGCACTGTTAAAATTGAGAATATTCCTCTTTCTCCAACGCCGGTCACTGCGCGCAAAATTTATCGAAGCTTAGCTGACAGCGACATCTATTATTTAGTAGCCACACTAGAAGACAATACTACAACCACAATTATCGATAATCTTTCTGATCAAGCTTTAGCACAAAAATCTACTATGGCAATTGGCGGTGGCATTTTTGCTAATAATAAATTAGCTCTTTCATTTAATGCCGATGGTTCAATTGTTAGCGAGACTACTTTTACAGCTCAAGGACGTTTAGAAGCTAACTACGGCGATAATCAAGGCTTGCAACTCCCAACTTCAGTTGGTAAACCAACAGTAAAAATTGGCCAAAAACTTGGCGATATCGTTTACGATTCGTCCAATCAAGTTCTATATATCTTTAATGGCACAGATTTCGTAGCCACAGGCAATAACACTGTTGCCAGTGCCAGCGACAGCAATTGCAGCGGCAACGTTTGTCGCTTAGTGCTTGATCCAGAATATCCTGGAGCAGTGATTACTGGCGACGGAAGTAACAATACCGGCGACCTCACTAGCGGCTCTGACTTAGTCAACAATCAATATCGCTTCAACTACTATCGTTGGTTCTCTTCTCAAACAGAGCTAAACGATATTGACACTTTAATCAACGTCACTTTACCAAAGAACTTTAATAATTGGCAAGATAATGGCGTCACAGTTGATTTCTTAACTAATAGTAATTTGAATACAAATAATAATCTTGATGTAGTTATTTCGCGCAATGGCAGCGATCTCACGGTCAGCAAAACTAATCAAGTAAGCGCCACTGCCAATCAATGGTCTAGTCGTGCCCTCGAAACTACACCTTTATTAGTTACTGGCCAAGAATTAAGTGTTCTTGGCGCCACCGGCGGCGACACGCTTACGCTAAAATTGACTAGTCGCAGTAAAGATAGTAACGCTGTCAAAGTTGGACAAATTAACTTGAATTATTATAGCCAAGACAGCAATGTCGGTAATGACGGTAAACCAGTTTGGAAACAATTAGCTGGAGTACTTTTCCCAGCTAACCCCAACCAAGACGTTGTTCTCGGTGGTAATTCCACCGCTAGCGCCAAGATTGCCTTCTTAAATCTTGGTGATGTGGGCACCCCAACTCTATACGTCAAAGGCAATCTTTTCTTAGATAATCAGAGTAAAGCTAATTATCTCGACTTAGCTCAAAACAGCAGTTTCGATATTCGCACTTTAGATCAAGACAATAACGCCAACAGCCGCTTCACCATTCTTTCCAACGGTAATATTGGTATCGGTGTTAGCAACCCAAGTGCTAAATTAGACGTCGGCGGAGATGTCAATATTGACGGCAGTTTGCGCTTTGAACCGAAGAGCGTCACTCAGGTAGGAGCTTGCGACAGCAATAATAAAGGCAAAATTTATTACGACAGCACCGATTTGCAATTCTATGCTTGCCAAGCTACAGACTCAAGCGGTAATAGCTTTGCTTGGATCAAACTCAAACAATGATTTCCATCTAGTTTGAGTTATACTATCAATATAGACTGCAATTTATGACTGCTCGCCAACTATTCGAAATTCGCACCGGAAGAGATACTAAAAAAAGTGCTCAAGACATGATGGAGTTTTTCTCCACCCTGCCCTCCTTACGCGATAACGTTTTTTGGCAAATTATTGGCAAAAAAGAGACTCTCAGCTTCGAAATTGTGCTAGAAAATCAAACTGTCACCTTTTTTGCCAGTGCGCCAGAACGTTTAGGCGGCTACCTTAAAAGCTTGATTGGCGCGCACTATCCAGAAGCGACAATTAAACAAGCGGTTGATGGCGATTTTTTGTCCTTCTATGACAAAAAATCGCCTAATTCTTACCTTCAGCAAAATCTTTTTCCTCTGGCAACGAATTTACGATTGCTCAACAGCCAATGTTTCCCTCTTAAAGATTTCCGCGAATTTGGTGAAAGCGACGCTCTTGCTTCTTTACTATCTCGACTTTCCAAAGCCAACCCACAAGAAAGAGCCGTTGTCCAATTCATTATTACTCGCGGCAATGAAAACTGGAAAAATAGTTGCCAACGCCTGACCAGTCCAGACGCTGCCACCGGCGCTAGCGATCCTTTAGTCAGTTTGCAAAAAAGCTTAGCCGAAAGCAAAATTAAAGAAAAAAGCTTTCTCGTTAATCTCAACTTATTAGTAGCTGCCCCAGATCGTAACCAGGCGCTTCTTTTTCAAGAAAGCTTAATCGACACTCTTAATGCGGTCAAAAAAGAAGATAGCAATCAGTTTAAAAAGCGCTTGCAACCTTTTTCTACACCACATTTAATTAAAAAAATGCAGGCACGAGAACAACAAAATGCTTATGGTTTTCATTTGACCGTTTACGAACTCGCTACCCTTTACCATTTCCCCAATACCACCTTAGCTACTATCCCAAATCTGGCTTGGGGCAAAAATTTACTTGGCGAGCCGCCAGCAAACCTGCCTATTGTGACACGCGATTCTTCGCCAGAAATTAAAAAAGAAATTAACGTTTTTGCAGAGACACTTTATAAAAATGAAGTTCAACGCTACGGTTTACGACGAGAAGATCGGCGACGGCATCTGTATGTTATCGGTAAAACCGGTACTGGTAAATCAACCCTTCTTTCCAACATGGCTATTAACGATTTACGCAACGGCGAAGGTCTGGGCTTTATCGATCCACATGGCGATGCCATCGACATTTTACTAGATTATATTCCGGCTAACCGTATTAACGACGTAGTTTACTTTAATCCCGCCGACGGCGAACGAACGGTTAAAATTAATCTTTTTGAAGGCAAAAACATTGAGCACCGCGAACTGATTGCGTCTGGAATTGTTTCAATTTTCCAAAAACTCTATTCCTATTCTTGGGGACCAAGACTAGAACATTTTTTGCGCAATGCTCTTTTAACCTTGCTACAAATGGAAAATGCCAGACTTTCAGATATTATCGAACTTTTCACTAATAAAGATTTTCGCAAAAAAGTTTTGGAACAATTACAGGATCCAGTTTTGCGTAGTTTTTGGGAAGGCGAATTTGAGCCACTTCAAGATCGCTTAAAAAACGAAGCCGTGGCACCAATTTTAAACAAAGTGGGACAATTTGTCTCTTCTCCTCTAGTGCGCAATGTTGTCAATGCCGATAAAAGTTCTTTTTCTATCGAACAGATTATGGACGAAGGCAAAATTTTGTTAGTCAACCTTTCACAAGGTTTATTAGGCGAGGATAATGCCACGCTTTTAGGAGCCATGCTTATCACCAAAATTCAATTAGCAGCCATGGCGCGCGTCAACATTCCAGAAGAGCAAAGACGTGACTACTATCTTTACGTAGACGAATTCCAAAATTTTGCCACCAGTTCTTTTAATAAAATTCTCTCTGAAGCCAGAAAATATCGCCTTAACTTAACGCTTGCTAATCAGTATATTGCGCAAATTCCAGAAGACGTACAAAAAGCTATCTTCGGTAACTGTGGCAGCATGATTAGCTTTGTGATGGGCAGTAGCGACGCTCAAGTATTTGCCAAAGAATATGGAGACAAATATTCTTTCGACGATTTAGTTTCGCTCGACCGACACCAAATTATTAACCGCATTTCCATTAATAATATTCTCTCTAGCCCTTTCCCTGCCTTCACGCTTCCGCTAGCAAAAAGTAGCAATCAAAATAGGGAAAAAGTTATCCGGGTGAGTCGCGAACGCTACGCCACTAAAAAATAGCTTACTTTTTCAACAAATTTAAGTCTTTAAGCAAATCTCGCACTTTTTTATGTGTTTGAAAAGAATAAATCTCTTCATAACCTAAACGCTTTGCCTCTTTTACTCGCCGTTCAAAAGCAGAAACTGGACGAATTTCTCCCATTAAACCAATTTCGCCGATAAATAAAGCTTTTTGCGGTAGCGGTTTTTCTGCTAAAGAAGAAGCAATTGCTGCTGCCAGGCCAAGATCAATGCCTGTTTCTTGAATGCGCATGCCGCCAACCACACTTAAAAAAATATCAGCTGTGCCCAGAGGTAAACCGCAATGTTTTTGCAAAACCGCCGCCAAAACTTGTACTCGCGACAAATCAACTCCTCTCCCCACTCGGCGCGGCATGGCCAATTGCGACGGTAAAACTAAAGCCTGAACCTCCGTTAAAAGAGGCCGCGTGCCTTCCATCACGCAAACAATGCCGCTGCCAGGAATTTGTGTTTGCGTGCTTTGTAAAAAGTAAGCGCTCGGATTTTTAATCTCAATCATACCTGTGTCCATCAAACGGAAAACACCCACTTCGTCATTGGCGCCAAAGCGATTTTTGAGCGTACGTAAAAAACGTAGCTCGCCGCTGCGATCTCCGGTTAACTCAAAAATCGCATCCACTAAATGTTCCAAAACCTTTGGACCTGCCAAATCACCCTCTTTTGTCACATGTCCCACCAAAAAAGTAGGAATATGATTTTGTTTAGCAACTTTAGCAATTCTCTCACTCGATTCTTTCACCTGCCCCAAGCTGCCCGCCGGTCCCGCCAAATCGTCGGTGTGCAATGTTTGGATAGAGTCAACGATGAGCAAGGTCGGTTGCTTAGTGGTCACAATTTGTGTAATCAAATCAACATTGGTCGTTGTTACATATTCTAGTGCTAAGTCTGCCAAAAGTTCACTTTTTGTGAGCAAACGTTGTAAACGTAAATTAATTTGTTGTGGACTTTCCTCTCCACAAACATACATCACTCGAGGTAAAATTGGTTCTTCAGACTCTTTTATTTGATTAGGCAAAAAAGTTTTCCCCTCTTTATCCACTTTTTTTCCACTATTTGAGTTTTTTTCATTTTTCACGCATTTATTACAAGAATAATCAACATTGATAGCTTGACACCAATTAAGAACAACTTGTGACAAGAGTGTCGACTTACCAATTCCCGGTTGACCGCCTAAAAGGACAACACTTCCTTGAACAATTCCTTTTTTACCATCATTTTGCGTCCCTAAACAACGATCTAACTCTTCAATTCCAGTAGAAAAGCGCGAAAATGAGCCTTTTAAAGCGGTCGCCTCTGCAGCTGAGGTTACATATTGCTCTATTTGCTGAGCAGTATGCTGTTTTTCTCGAGAAGAAACCTTACTTTCGCTGATTTGCTCTGCTAGACTATTCCAAGAACCGCAAGCATTGCATTTGCCCTGCCAGCGGCTATAGACCTGGCTGCATTCCTGACAAACAAAAACTATTTTTTCTTTAGCCATTCTGTTCCACTTTCTTTAATTGTTCGCGATCGTAAGCAAACAAAAGTTCCTTTTGTAATTTTTTTTGTTGCAAAATTTTCGTCATTGAAATTTGAGGCTTTTCTTTAATGGTAATTAAAGAAATCTGATTTTTTTCTGCCAAGGCATGCTTGTCTACCAGATGAGAATCGCGATCACCAATGAATAATTTATTCACGCATAATTTACGCAAGAGCCGCTCACGAACAACTTTTTGTTTAAAATTATCCGGCAAAATGAACACTTCTACTTGAGGAAAAAGATTTTGCAAACGCAGTAAACGTTCATTCTGATTATAAAACGGTCTCTTTTCACCTTTCATTGCTTTCACTCGCTTATCACTTTCCAAACCAATCAAGAGTAAGCCAGAAGTTTGCAGCAATGCTTCGCGAATAAAGCGCTGGTGCTGCGTATGCAATAAATCAAAAACTCCAGTTATTAAAGCAATTTCTCCAGAATTATTTTTTATTTTTTCTTGCAAAGCCTGCGGTAAAACTAAACTTGAAGAAACTTGTTGTTTTTGAAAAGATTGTTGCAAAAATTGCTCTAATTGTGCTAAAGAAGCAATTTTTCTTTGTAAAGGATGAAAAAAAATTTGTTTTTCTGTCACAATTTCTCGAGTAATTTTTCCTTTCATATAATTAAGTTGCATTTTTCTCATCAAAGATTCACTCCAATCGCCAAACTTAGTCGCTTTAAAATTGGGGCAAACGGTTTCAAACGGAGCAATTGCTTGATTGAAAAAACTATCTAGCCACAAGTTTTGGGCTAAAAGTTGCTTAAACAAATTTTGCGGATCAACCAAAGGTTGAAGCATTTTTAGTTGACAAGCGCCATAGAGAGTTCTTTTTCGAAAAGGAATTAATAATTGGTCGGCACTCAAAAAAACATTGAAGCACCAAGAATTATTTACTTTATATAAATGATGTTTTTTATGTTTTAGCCAAGCCAAAAAATAACAAAAGAAACGTGCCCAATAAACTCTTTTTGGCGCGGTAATAATTAAAAAATCTAAATCATCGTCACCTTGACAATTGTGAGCAGCCAAAGAACCAGTCAGTCCAACCGCCCACACAAAAGGCAGTTTTTGAATTTCTTGAGCCGCCTTTTGCGCTAAAGAATATTTTTCTTGCCAAATTTTAGAATTATTAACGCTTTTTTGCCGCGGCAAGTAAAAAATTTGTTGCTCTTTTTGCAACAAAATCCCTTGAGCCAGCATTTGTTGTAATTGCGCGGCAAACTCTTTTTTAGTAAAACGATTTTGTCCAAGAAATAAACGCTGCCACAATTGAACAACAGATAATTCTTGTTGAAAAGTTCGCGCATAAAAAAGCGTCTGGAAGAGAGCATTTTTCTCCAGGTTTTGCATAAGCTTATTGTAAACTACAAACTCTTAAAAGAGGATGGCGTTTTCTTGCCACTGTTCCACTAAATCAACCGCTAATTCAGCTGCCGTGCTGCGCTTTTTGCCAGTAGTCAGTTCGTTGATAACAGAAACAGTAATTGCTTTATTAGCATCGTCCAAAGCTTCGTCAAAAGTTTTATCGTTGAGAGGATAGCCAACAGCATTACGAGCATTTAATAAATATGGCTGCAGATATGTGTTGCTCGCCAAAAGATCCGCCATCGCTGGCCGCGGATAAATTTCGCCGAACAAACGTGCCGAAGCTTGTTCTTTATATAGTTGGGTCAAAACACTTTCTGAGCTTAAATACTCTAATAATTTCCAAGCCGCTTCCTTACGAGGGCTATTGTTATTAACACCTTCCGTCCAATAAGTTGCCCATTCAACAGGATTGTCCGTGTTTAACTGCGGCACACTAGCGACGCCAATGTTTAAATTCGGATTAATCGCCAAAATATCATGAATTAACCATGATGGCGCAAAAATCATCGCCGTTTCCCCGCGAGCAAAAGCCATCGTTGAGTTATCAAAAGTGGTATCCCAAACGCGTTGTGATTCAGAATTGTAAAAATTGGTATAAAAAGTCAAAACATCAGCAATAATAGCTGAGCTAGGCTGACTGAGATCCGCTCCGCTTTGAACAGCTAGCATGCCGATAATGTCTGAGGCAAAATCAACGTTGTCCGCCAAGCCAAAAGCTGCTCCAGAAACAGCGATGTAGCCATTCTTTTCATATTTAGTTAATTTTCGAGCATTTTGACTAAACTGAGTCCAGGTTTTTGGCACCTCTAAGCCAGCTTCCGTGTACATATCCTTGTTGTAAAGCAACGCCAAACTGTCGTACATCAAAGGAATGCCTTTAATATTGCCTTCAGTATCAGTTAATTGCTCAGCTGCCACCGGATAGAAACTAGTTGCGAATTGCGTCGCTGACATCACAGAACTAGGCAAAGTGGCCAAATTTTCATTCAGATAACCTTGCCAAGAAGCGTGGTAACGAAAAAGATCTGGACCATTGGCAGTGGCAATTGCAGTTTGCAGACGTTCGCGATAACCATCAATACTCTGTTTTGAATAATTAACGCTAATGCCAGGATTAGAAGCCTCAAACTCGCGCAAAACACGAGACAAAGTATCAGAAGGTTCCCACAGCCCCCAATAATCAAGAGTTGTAACTACAACTTCTTCTGGT
>JAUNST010000026.1 GCA_030539095.1 bacterium | reverse complement strand
TCACCACCGGTCCCACTGTTACCACACCCACCCCCGATGTACCTTGGCCAATTGAGAATCTAGGAGAAAGAACGAGAAATTTACTTCCACCCTTTAACAGTATAGATTGGTATTTAGGAGACACAACAGTCTGGAAAGCAAGTGTAAACTCTGGTTTCACCGCAGCAACTTTCCCATTTACTTACCAAGAGAGTCAATATACAAATGTGCCAGTGGCAGTTATTAAAGTAAATCCAAGCACAAATTATGTTTTCCATGCTGGACCTTGTAAATATTTAATATGGAGCACGTATGCTAACTACGCAGATATAACTAATGCCACAAAAGCACTGTCTTCAATAGCCTCAGAAATAGTAGGTCCAACTGTAATAACTACGACAGCAGCTACTAACTACATTGTCTTAGCTTATTCAAATTATCGGGGCACTAATACAGTCACCGTGGACGAAAATACACCAATTATGTTCGAACAAGGTTCCATCGCCACAAGTTATATTTCATACAGCAATGCAGTGGAAGTAGGAAGCAGCAGGAAAAACCTCTTTCCTATGAACAAATGGATGACCAATGGCGTGAATATAAATAATGGTACTTTAGATAGCTTTGTCGATGGTAATTTAACTATGACCTCCACTAACAATGATTGCTATACCTATACATATGAAATGTCGACTAATAATTCCGTCAACATAGCTATGTATTCAAAATATGGTTTCCCCGTAGAGCCAAATACTATTTATACTCTTTCATATAACAAAACTACTACTAAAGAAGTAGAACCTTACATATTCTATTATGATAATGATTTCAATTATTTATCTTTATATAATCAAACATGGTGTCTTTCTACTTTTTGCTCTAACACTTTTACCACGCCCGCCACTGCTGTTTATGCAACAGTACGTTTTGGCATCTCCAGCAGTGGTGTTACGGAAACTTTCTCCAATATCCAGATTGAAAAAGGCTCTACGGCTACCACTTATCAACCATACGAAAAACATTCTTACACCATTACTTTAGACGCACCACTGCGCTGTGTTCCTAGTAGCTCAGATGGTATAGTTTGTGACTATATCGACTTTAAAAACCAAAGAGTGGTACGGAATGTGGGAGAAATGGAGTTCGATGGGACAGAAGGTTGGGTCACATACGGCGGATATATGGTGAATCCATCTGCGTGGCAAACAAGTGTTTTTGCAATAAATATTCCTCAAAAACAAATTGGTTATCACACATCAATATGTGACCATTTTTATAATAGTAATGATGACGCTG
The DNA here is from genome assembly GCA_030539095.1 of bacterium. GTDB lineage: Bacteria > Patescibacteriota > Microgenomatia > UBA1400 > PJMF01 > JAUNST01. Next base: position 9,798 of record JAUNST010000026.1, on the reverse strand, counting down.
CTTTTACTAACACACTTGCTAAAAACGGCCTATATACAGATCATCCTAATCTTACCACTACATATTTTGATTATGGAGCTTCAGGACTTGTTCTTAATGATTTTACTTCCTGGCTCGCTGCCCAAGCTGCTGCTGGTACTCCCGTTATCGTCCAATATCAGCTCGCCACCCCCACCTATGAATATTTTGATGTGGAGAATTTATTAATGCCAACGACAACCTCAAAAACTATGAATGGAATCACTTTCACTGTAGCCAACGATGGTACTATAACCATGAATGGTACAGCGATTGCAGAAGCTAATTTTGGCTATAATCTTAGTGTCCAACCGCCCCTAACAATGTCTATTAATAATAGCCAAACTAGTGATGGCGTTCTTTTTCGGTGGGGAGGATCTATTCCATATGGAAGAGCATCTGTCCCTAATGCATCCCTCACTTATACCTCTGCGGTAAGCGTCGCCCCATATTTGGCGCAAATACTTGTTGAATCTGGTACTACTCTAACCGACTTTACTGTTAAACCTCAATTGGAAGTTGGCTCCGTGGCACATCCGTACGTTCCTTACGGTTCTCCCATTCCGCCATTACCCAAAGTTGAAACAGCCTCTGGCTCTGCTTCTCTTTGGGCCACCGATGGTAATCTACAAAGTAGTAATCTGCAAGTGCATTACTGGCAAGAGTAAGAAATCAGGATGACAAGGAAAAAGATCCTGAAAAGATTTCAGGAGACAATTAATTAAAGATAGGATGACAATCGGACAGGATGACAGAGGAGACAGTTAACTAAAAGCAGGATAAGCAGGTCGACGGCACAAGGATGTAATTCGCACCACGTTTTTGTCCAACCGTCGACCTGCTTATCCTACTTTTATTCAAAGATTTTCTTTAAATCTAAACTGAACGGACGATGGTTTTTCTTTTGCCGATAAGCGCCCCAAATTAAACCAGCGAGTGTACCCACAAAACCCACCATTGCCCAATAAGCCCAAATTTGCGGTAAGTAATAAATAGTGATGTCCCATTCGCCAGTTGGAATTTCCCAGGCGTTAGCCCAACCGTTAAACTCGCTCGGTTTAAGAATTTGCTTTTTGCCAGTGATTGTATTGACGATTTTGGCACGCCACAAAGCATCATAAGTTTGATTAAAAACTAAAAGATTATTCACGCCCTTAGCTTGAAAACGCACTTGGTAACGACTGCTATTATTTTTTTGATAACTTTCCACCGCGCCATTGCTAATAATTTTAGCAGTATTGCGTTGCGAGATTCGAATACGACTTAACCGTTGCGCGTTAAACGGCAGAATATAAATATCGTTTAAAGTGTTAGCACTTTTTTGTCCAAAAGAATTAGTTTCTAAACTAAAAAATAATTGTTCGTAAGTATCGTTTTCTTGTGTAATCACATTATAAGTATTATCGAAATCTCCTTCCGGCAAAAGCACTTCCAACAAACGTTGACCATTATTATTTTGAATTAAAATAACTTTCCAACTTCTGCCTGCTAAATTTTGACCCTTAAATCGCACTAAATAGTCACTATTATTTTTAAATCCTGGCGGTGTAATCGCCACACAAGCATTGCCGCGTTCCGTGGCTTGCAATTTTAAAATTCCAGTTTCTGCATTACTTAAATCTTCCACTTTGCCAAATTGAGCACAATTACGAACGTTTAATTCAGTTATTAGGTTTGCGTCCAACTCCCATTTTCTATCCAAAAGCAATTCTAAATTTTGTCCAGAATTAATGAGCGTTTCCGTTTTAGCTGTTTTAATTTCATCAAAATAATCAGTGGGGAAAGGTTGAACGTAAACATCTTTGCTTTCTGCTGAATAAGAAATTTTATTATTTTCTTCTTTTGCTAAAACATTACGATCATCAATTAATTTTAACGATTGTGTTTCATCGAGCGCAAAATTAAAGAAAGTCGTTGCAGTTTCTCCTTGAGCTAAAAAGATAATCGTGCCGTTAAAATCTAAAAGCAAACGTTCTGCATTAACCGGACCAACGTCTACACTCATGTTTTTTAATTTTGGTAAAAGAATTTTTTGTTCACCATTTTGCAACCAATATTCCGGATATTCCAATTTTAATTGATCACCCAAATAAGTTAATTGCACTTGAGTGACGTAGGTTTCATTCTTTTCAAATCCCGGAATTGTTAATACTTGATTCTCGCGCGTAATTTTTTCGCCTTTAATTACCACTTGGTAATCAAGCCAGTCAATTTTCTGATTACTTTCTTCCGTCATTAAAAACGCAAAAGGATAAGTGGCGCCTAAATCACTAAGTAAGTAATTGCCAGTCTGTTCGTAAATTACATCCACGCTAGCAGAACCAATGTCATCTTGATTAATTAAAGTGTAAGCAGTGGGTGAAGTAAAAAGACTGGCTGCCGGTTGGAATTTATACAAACTCAAAAAGTCTTTTTGCCAAATTAGCTCGCCGCCGTTGTCAATTAAAAATTGCTTTAAATCAGCATAATTTTGTGTTTGCGCATCAAGACTAAAAGCACTTTCATCAATTAAAAATAAACTCAAATTATATTGTTGCCGCACACTATTAAACAAAGAATCATTGTCCTGATTGATGGCTAAATTTAATTGTCGATAAACTTCTTCATTGCTTTCTGCCCAGCGATCAAATTCACGGTCTAATAGCGCTTGCGGCACACCAAACCAAAGCCAACCCGCACCTTGGTAGCCATTGTCTTCACCCCAAGCGTTGTAAGTCCAACCGCTATAACCTAAAAGCGGCAATTTAACTAGAACTTGATTGCGATCTTCCAATTGCAAAAAGTTATAAAGATCTTGGTATTGAGTTGGAAATTCAACACGCATCCGTTCACTAATTAAATTACCAACTAATGCTGGACCGTTAGCTAAAAGAATAATTATAATTGCGCCCACACCCACCGTGGTGGTAATAGTGCGTTTCATTTCCCAACGTTTGGTAAAAAGTTCTTGAATGAAAACTAAACCGTTGGCAAAGAAAACTACTAAAGCAAAAAGATAAACGATAGAAAATTTAGTGAAAGGGAAACGAATGCCTTCTTTAATAATTGGAATTAAACGCACCAAGTTATAAAGAAAACCAGTGGGAAAATTTAAATTAATTAAAAAGAATAAACTGCCGCAAAAAATTGCTAACATAGAAAAAGCTGGCCACGATTGTTTTTTAAAAGCTTGGTAAATACCAACTAAAGCCACGGCGACTAAAATATATTGAAGGAAAAACAAATGTGTGGTTTCGTAATACTGATTCCATTCGTCAAAAAGTGGCACAAATTTTTGTTGATCGTAATCGTAATCATTCCAATTGAACAAGAAATTTTTCCCGGTCAGCACTTGGGGCAACCAGCCATAGGCTTGGTTGTTCCAAAAAGCTTCCGGGGAAAAATTTTGACTAATTTTTGCTTCGCTCACGTAATCCGAATGCCAAACTGTGTAATACAGATTAGGAATTAGCCAATAAGCATTGGCCATAAAAATTAAACCGCCCAAAATCGCGGCCGTTTTTATCTTTTTCTTCCAAGTGCCGTTTTTCGCCAAAAGCAAAAACAGAGCATAAATGCCCACAAAAATAATATAAAGATAAAAAAGTGTGGCCGTGTGGGCGGCTGGCGCGGCTAAAGCCATCGCTACAAAAAACCATAAATAATCTTTTAAGCGTTCACGCTCCACAGCATGCTGCACTGTAAGAAAAATCCACGGCAAGGTGCCAAAGTGAACCGCAAACATTTCCAGCGGCACATAAAAATGTTGTAAAGTAATTAAATTAAGCAAATAGAAAATCGCTGCTGCCGCCGCCGGCCAGGTAGTAAATTTTGTTTGTCGCAACCAGCAACGCGTGAGAAAATAATAAACCCCAACGCCGCCGGCGATGTAGCAAATAAAGAAAAAGAAAAACCGAATCCAGTTATTAGGAAATATTTGCAGTAACCATAAAATCGGTAAACGCACTAATTCCGCTAAATGCGCCTGCGAAGCAGGCGCGCCTAAACCTTGATGCGGCTGCCAAGCGCCAAAAAAAACTCGCTGAAAATATTGACCCAAGTTTAATTCTGGCTGCAAAGTATCCCAACCAGAAAGTGTAGCTTGCGGTTCAAAATTTACAGCACAAACAAATAAAGCTACCACAATCACTGTTAGCAAGGGTAAGTTTAAGCGGAGAAAACGGAGAAATTTATTCATGATTGTGTCGCTTTAGCTAATAAAAATATTTTACCATCTCCGCCTTCGTAAACAACTTGGTTGGTAAATTGAGAGTTGTTAAGTAAATACTGTTGCAATAATTCCAGATTAGATAGAGCGCGCGAAGCACTTACTCCCGTCGCTTGGGCAGAAAAAATGAAGTAATCAAAATTATTTAAATAACCTTGCAAAACTTGTTGGTCGGCAAAATCAAGTTCTGCTGGCACAGCAATAAAAGTGAGATGGGTAAACTTTTGCAATTGACTCCAATAATGTAGAGTGGAAGCACTCAAGGTTCTTTGGTCAATGCCTACTAAAACCGAAGCCTTATTGCCTTTGGCTAAACGCACTAAATCTTCAATAATCAGAGCGTTAGTGCGGCGGTCACTTTGCGGATAAGCAACTACGGTATCCGTGGTATTAATAACATCCAACCAACCGAAAGGACCGAAGTTAAACGCTTTTTGATAATCTGGCAATAAGTTGAAACTTAAAACAAAATAAAAAATTCCTAACCAGCCCACAGTCAGAACTAATAAAACAGTACTCCAAATTTTTTGCCGTTTTTGCCATAATTGAATAATTGTGGCAGCAGCAAGCATAGCGATAGGAACTAAAAGAGGCAAGTCGTAACGAATATCTTTATTAGAAAGAAAACTAAAAATTACGTAACCAACAATTAGGAAACTGCCGAAAAGTAAGCGGTAGGGATTATCTTTTTTGCAAAAATAAATAATAGTAGCTGTCAACATCGCTAAACCGGGAATTAAGCCAACTTGAAAACCTAAAAACTCCCACAAGTAATAACGCCAATTTTCTAAAGACCACAAAACTTGTGGATCATCCATTTCGCCAACAGTGGAAACTGCAGCGGCTGCTAAAATTGAGCGGAAATTGGTGATGTACCAAGGCGAAATTAAAATTAAAACAATTAAAAAAGCTAAACATAGATTACGCCAAACTTTCGACCATAGATTTTTTTGTATAATTTTGAGCAAAACGAAAATAAGTGGCACGGCTAAAAAAACTACGCCAGTCCATTTGGTTAAAAGGACTGCTGCCACCGTTAGAGCGAATAAAATCGTTTCTCGTCGCCGGGTAAAAAAATCGCTTTGCCATAAAAAATACCAACTCCAAACCGTGAAAGCCAACAAAGAAATATCGAGCAAGAACCACCGCGAATTGGTGTAGATCACTGGCATGAAAGCCACTAAAGTAGCCGCTAAAAGACCAAGCCAGCGATTTCGCCAAAGACGATTGCTAAGTTTGTAAATGCCTGCTGACAAAAGCAGGCAATAAGCGGTAACCACAAAACCGCCCCAATCAGGATTCCGGCCAAAAAACCGCATCACAATCGCAGTTTGCCAATGAATAAAAGGCGGATAATAAGAAGAAATTTGCCAAAATGATTTCGGATTTTGATCTGGCTGCGCCCAATTATCCACGAATTCTAAAGTGAGACGAGTGTGGCCAGCTTGATCCCAAGCTGGTATTTGCGTATCTAAAACAATCCAGACTAAATTAACTAAAAGTTGCAGCGCGCACAAGCCTAAAAAAAGTTTTTGCGGTAAGTCTAATTTTTTCCAATTAAATTTCATGCTGAATTTCCATTATACAAAAAATCCAGAGTTTAGGCAAGAAAAAACCCGGTCTAAAACCGGGTTTTTCTCAGTTTTAAACTTTTTAATTATTACCTAAATTTAAGCCAGCCGCTTCTGTACTATTAAAAACCACTTTGCCGGTATTTTGATCCAAAGTGAAAGTGCCAGCAACTTTAGTTTTGATTGTTCCGTCCGGGTTAAATTCAACGAAGACAGCCGAAACACCTTTGTACGGTTTCATTTCACCGTCGACCACTAAGTGGTATTGACCTTCGGTCAATTGGCGGAAAATATCGCTTACTTCGCCCACCTGCGATGGCTCGCGATTATCAATGAAAAGTTGACCGGAAGGAATATTGCCATGGCCATCAGTGGTCATTTCCAAGCCAGCCGGCACTTTGGCAAAACTAAGCGTGTTCCACCAGCCGCTATCCTGTTGTTGCTCTGGGCGAACATCGTTTCCCGCCACAGTAATCGAGCCATCGCCAGAAATTTTTAAAACCTGCGCATCAACAGATGCGGGAATTTGCACGTTGGTTCTGTCAACTAACTTTGGTCCTTCCACATTGGCATTGGAATAACTAAACAATTGCTCGTCAACGCTGGCGTCCCAAAATGAAGTTACAAATTCTTTGAGAGCTGGACCATAATCACCAGTAAATTCAATTTTACTAGCCAAATCTGCTTCAGCGCGCGCCGGATCCATTTGATTATTTTCCGCCGTGCCGCCAGTCGGCAAAGCGTCAATAAAACTTTGTCTCGCTTCCGACTCACTGGCGGCAGCTGTCGTTTCCACCATTCCAACTACTTCCGTAGGCGTTAAAACAATTTTTCCCGCTTCGTTTACAGTTAAAGTGCCAAGGACTTGTTGTGTCACTTCGCCACTCGCACCAAAGCGAGTGAAAGCTACAGAAACACCTTTGTACGGCTTTTTTTCACCGTCAACCACTAAATGATCTTGACCTTGAGTCAGCTGATAAACAATGTCGCTCAGCTCAGTAGTCAAAGACGGTTCATGACCGGTGAAAAGTTGACCGGAAGGAATATTACCGTGGCCATCGGTAGTAATTTCTACACCCGCCGGAAAGGCGCCCACATTAAGCATATTCCAATAGCCGCTATCTTGTTGCTGTTCAGCTCGCACTAAATTACTTTCCGTTCCCAATGAGCCATCGCCGGAAATTTTTAAAACTTGTTCTTGCGTGGAAGCAGGAATAACTTCCATAATTTTATCTACCAGGTGTCTGCCTTCAGTGCCACCGTTGGAGTATAAAAAGGCAGGATCGTGCGTAGCCGCGTCAAAGAAGGAAAGCAAAAATTGTTCAATCGCTGCTCTTTGTTCTCCAGAAACTTCAATTTTACCCATAAAATCAGCCACCGCTGCCTCAGGATCAATTTGATTGCCTTCCATTAAACCGTCAGCTTGCAATTGCTCAATAAAAAGTTGTCGATCTTGACTTTCTGGCGCTGCCGGTTGGACCGGTGCTTGTTCTTCGTCTTCCGTCACTAAGAATTCATCAGCAGCAGCTTGAGAAGGCATCTCGCCGCTTGTCTCCACACCTGTTCCTGGCCGAGCGTCGGTATTGCCAGCAGCTTTGGCTTCTTGACCACCACCACCGCTAAAAGCCAAACCAATCGCCGTAGCCATAGCCGCAAAGCGTTGGGCAAATTTACTTTTTTTCTTTTCTTTTTGATCAAAGTTTTGCGCTTGTTGCTCCGCTGGATTAAATTGCTCTGTTTCTGCCATGTTCAGCCCTTTGCACTAATAAATAGACTAGAAATGTTTTATCATAAACGCCGGAGCTTGTCAATTTAAGCAAAAGAAAAGGTCCCCCTTGCGGGGGACCTCGTCGGTCGTGCACTTTTTAAGATACTTTTTTGTTCAGCCCACGTCGGGGATAACGACACCGTTGGTAACCAAGGTGTCATTTTCCATGGTGTAGATGACGTCGGTCATCGCACCGTCGAGAGTACCGAAACGGCAGTCAACCGCGCTGTACGGGCGATCCACCAAGTGGGGGATCACGTTCGTCAGCTGGATGATCGCCAGATCGCGATACTCAGCCCAGACGTAGGGCCTCCCTCTGAACACCTGCACACTTGGGATCCATCCCTTAGTGAAAACCAGCTCAAGCTGGCAATCAACGGGAATGGAAACAAAGAGCAAAGTGTTGCGGTCGGGATCGCCGCCAGGCAGAGTGCTAAACTTAAACTCGCCGTTGACGTAAACGTCCACGTACGAGCCAGAGATTTTCAACACATCGCCGGCAGAGACGTCAGCCAGGGTGTGCTGATAGCCACGTTCGTTGGTCCGGAGACCGAGGTCTTCCAGATCGCGGAAATACGGATCTTCATCAGTGCTCTGGAACATGTCCAGAAGCGCCCAGCTGCCGCCCAAAGTCCAGACAGGCAAAGTAACAGGAGCGGCTTCCGCCACGAGTTCGGCGCCAGCGTTGCCTTCCAGCTGAGCCAGGAAGCCCATCAGAAAGTCGCTGGGGCCGGTAACGAGATTACCGTTGACGGTAATGGTCATCGTTTCCTCGGCATCGAGCTCGCCATCCGCGTAAGCGGGGACCAGCACCAGAGACAGAGCGCATACCAGCGCCAAAAGGACAGAGATAACCTTTTTCATGGAAAATCCTCCCTCTTTCTGGGCGATATCGCCCGTCGTCTTGTTGGTCGTCGTAGTGGGGTCGATCCCCACCAGAGTTACGTTTTTGCACCTGAACGTCTTCATGATGTTTACCTCCTTATGGTGGGGATCATGAGACCCCGATAGTCAGATCTAGCTGTTGCAATCAACTAAGACCTGCCGTTTAAAGTTCGAGTTTTCAAACTCTAAACGGCAGATCCTAAAAGTCTGGCAGCTAAATCGACAGCACCAAAGTTGGTACATCAAGTTTTAGCGATTATTAAAGTATCTTGTTAAAAAGCGTTTGCAAACTTGCGTTTGCGCACTCCCACTTTAACGGCGGAAAAGCGCGCCAAGAGCGACGAAAGTGTCGCTTCAGGCACAACTTATAATTCCATGTTAAAGCGATCATATTATAACATACAACTACTTATTTGTCAATAGGCAAATATTATAGGTTTAAAAATAGAGGAAAACTAACCGACACGCACTTTCGCTACCTGTAGCACTTGAGAGCCGAGCATATAACCAGGGCTTAAAACTTGAGTTACACAATTGCCTTCACCAGTGCGCTCCACGGCTTCCATGGTTTCTGGATCAAATTCTTGATTGAGCGGATTAATTTCTTGCAAACCTTGTTCGTGCAGAACCTGCCAAAATTGATCAATGACCATATTTAAGCCCTGATCAGAAATTGCTTGCGCCGCCAGCGATAGGTGGCTCAGAGGTTGAAGTAAACTAGAAAAAATTACACTTTTCGCCACCTGAACCATTTTTTCCTGGTCTTCTTTTTGGCGGCGCAATAGATTTTGATAATCGGCTAGGGCGCGTTGCGCCTGCTCCTGGCAGCGAAGAGCTTCTTTTTGCCATTTTTCTACAGTTGTCGCTTCAGTTTTACATTCAGAGTCAGGCTTTTTAGCCTTTTTTTCCGTTTCTTCAGCGCGCGCAGCGCGCTCATTTTTTTCTTGTTTATCTTTTTTTTCTTCCGACATATGAAAACAATCTTACACCATATTTTCCATTAATTGTTTGATGTAGCGCATCATCGGCATCACGTATGGATAGTCAAAGCGGCTAGATCCCAGCACGCCAAACTTATATTCATCATCGCCCACTTGCACTTTAGAAAAAATCAAACTAATTGGCTCTAAATCGCGGTTGCCCAATTCTTGACCGTAAACCACCTGAACCGGATTTTCACTGCTGCCAAAACGGAAAATTTCTTCCATCACTGGCACTTCTTCAATTAAAGTTAAAACTTGACGAGTTAAAGAAATATCGAAAAATTCTGGCATCTGTAATAAATTGGCATAGCCGGCGTGGAAAATTTTGGTGCCGTTAATTACCACAAAACCCAAAGCGTGAGTTTG
>JAUNST010000025.1 GCA_030539095.1 bacterium | reverse complement strand
CCAAAATAATATGCGCAGCTTTTGCAGCTGGCAATTGTTCTTGCACCATCCGCAAGTGATCACGATTGGTCACAATAATAATTCGTTCCCAAGGAACAAGTTGCAGAGCACGATCTGCAGTCAACTGCAACATCGTTTTGTCGCCCACAATTTGTAAAAATTGTTTTGGACAAGCCACGCGCGAGCGTGGCCACAAGCGCGTGCCGCCGCCGCCGGCTAAAATTACTACATAAGTATGTTCATCAACAGTGTCTTTAGTCATTTTGCCATTCTCCTACTAACTTTTTCCAAGTTAAAACAAAATCCTTCTTTTCTAAATCAGCAATTTTAGCCGGGCGCATTTTTTGCGCCTGCCACGCTGCCGTAAACTCTTGCAAAGTTTTCACGGTTTCCTTAAGCGTGGCGGCGGCGAGCGGCCAAATTTGCTCACGATTTAAAAGTTCTGTTGCTCCACTTTTGCCATGAGCGATCACCCACAAACCAGCCTGATTAGCCTCAATAATATTGAGGCCAAAGTCTTCTTCGCCTGGCGCAAGCAGCGCAGTGGCATTATTATAACAGTTATTGAGAGTTTTTTGATCAACATTTCCTAAAAACTCAATCTGAGGCGCTGCTTGCGCCAGATGTTCTAATTTCGCTAATTCCGGGCCTGTGCCAATCACGGTTAAAGGCAAATTAAGCTTAGCGCAAGCTCGAACTGCCAGATCAACACGTTTATAACCGACCAAACGAGAAACAGAAAGAAAACGCGGTGGCGCAGCGGCTGCCGATTTTGAAGTTCGATTGATTCCAGCTGGTCCAACTTGATAAGAATCAGCTAAAACCGGATAAATAATAGCATCGGCAGCCCGATGATAATATTTTTGACAACGCTCCGCCACTAGCCGCGACAAAACAATAATTTTGTCTGGTCGCCAAATGGCTGCCCGTTCAAAACGGCGCAAGTAGCGAGTTAAAGGTCGCGTTAAAAAACGCAAAAACGCCGATCGGTATTGCTCTGGATGAGAATATAAAAAACGAGTGGGCGTTAATAAATAACAATAGTGTTTTTGCGTCGGTGTTGTTATCACACCTTTGGCAGCAAAACTGCAAACACTGATTACTAAATCATAAGCAGATAAATCAAAACTTTCAAAAGCCAAAGGCATTAAGGGAGCAATTAGCGCTTTATTTCGCCGCCAGCTCGCCGGCAAATATTGCAAAAAACTAGTTTTAACGACTTTGAATTTTTTTAACCAAGGCACTTGCCCGCGAGCCACAAAGGCGGTATAAAGCGCCGCCTGAGGATAAATTTTTTTCAGCGCCAAAAGCACTTTTTCCGCGCCACCATAACGAGTATCCGCCCAATCGTAAACGAGCGCCACTTTCAAAGCGGTCATGACAAAACCTTTGCGTAAACCGCCAAAGTAGCCTGAGCCATTTCGTCCCAATTATAACGACCAGCGGTTTGCGCCGCTAGGCGCTGCCAAGTGGCGCTGGCACGCAATTTTGTTGATTTTTTGACTGCAGTCAAAAAATCAACAATACTTTCTGGCTCAAAAAAGACCGCCGCTTCACCATAAACTTCGTGGAAAACTGCAATATTGCTAGCAATTACTGGTGTGCCCAGCTGTAAAGCTTCCACTCCAGTTAAACCAAAACCTTCAGAAAAAGACGGTTGTACCAATGCTTTTGCCCGAGAATAAAGTTCCGTCAAACGTTGATCACTAACTTTGCCCAAAAATTCCACTCGACTCGTCAATTTCATTTCCCGCACTCGAGCTTCAATTTTTTCCGCAAAAGCATCGCGCGCGCTGACAATTTGCAAACGCAAGTGCGGTTCACGCGCCAGCGCGCGCAAAACCACCTCTAAATTTTTATGTGGGTAAAGTGAACCAACATAGAGTAGAGGAGCATCTTCCTGCGCAACCACATTAGGTTTCACTTGTGGTTTAACTCCATTATAAATAACTTTAATTTTGCTCGCCGCTCGCGGATAAAAACGAGTAATCGTTTTTTTCGCCGTTTGGCTAACGGTAATAATCGCTTGCGCTCGTGCCACCACGTGATCAACTAAAAAAAGATAAGCCCGATATTTCAACCAATATTGCCAAGCTGGCAAAGTTGTCACGCCCATACCTTTTTTTTCGTGCCAAAGCAAATCGTGAATCGTTAGCACCAATTTACTGCCACCCCAAAAATACGGCGCATTAAAATGCGGAACATGTAATAAATCTAAATGCGCCTGCCGGAAAATTCTGGGCAATTGCGTTTGCTCAGCTAAAGAATAATGATCAATTGGCGCATAAACAATTTCAATTTTTTGCCACACCGCCGCCGCTGACTGGCCAGCCGCCAAAGGCAAAGTACCCAGCTGAGCCACTAATTCTGCCAACTGAGTTTTATCAGCAAAAAAATACACCAACTGATAATCAGCTGGGACTAAAAAAGGTAAACGCAAGGCTAAATTAGCACTATAACGACCCAAACCAGCGTGACGACTGCCGCACAAACGAAGATCAAGGCCAATTCTTTTCATTAAAGTTATTCAGTTATTACTTTAATCGCACCACCACAACAAGCGGCTTCCAACATTTCCGGAGCCTGTTCATCTGGAACACTCCGTTCCATCAAGCCATCGGCATTTTGCACTCCGCCGATCAAACGTGCTAAACCAGTATCCGGATCAACTTCAAAAAGCTCTGGCGCCAAGCCAACACAAGCTAAACAACCGATGCATTTACTTTGATCATGAATAATTTTTTTCATTTTTCCTTTCTCAAAACGCGCAAAGCCATACGCAAACCCTCTTCTTGAGTTAAACCGTAAGTATCAATCACTAAATCATATAATTCTGGTTTCCAGAAATTAATCGGCTCATTCGGACTGGCCTTGCCTTTAGCTACCACCCAATCTTGCCATTGTTGCGCATACATGCGGCTCCATTTATCCAAATTCTTTTGATAACGCTCCATGGTGTTGCGCTTAGCCACTTCCACACTCACATCATCACGATTCATCACACGATCAATGCGCACATCGTTGCTACTACAAATCATTAAAATTTTTAGAACTCCTGGTACGTTTTGAGCCATAAAACCGGCTAACCAAGATTCGATAATCCATTGTTTTTGCGTATTTAATTTTTCGCGCATGCCGAAGTCAACTTCACGATCAAAATCATCGCTATAAACAGCAGCGCTATGATGTTCATCATTGTTCGGATCCCACAAGCCACGCTCAGTTGCGTAAGCTCGCATAAATTCACCCCCAGAAAAACCACGCCAACCGGCAAACTCCAATTCTTCCTTCAAACCATTCAACAAAGTGGTACTTCCGCAGCCAGGCAGACCAGAAATAACCACATTTTGATAGCGATATTTCTCCAACTCTTGCTTCAGTTGCTCGTCGGTCATACAGCCTTTCCCAACTTTTGTTGTGTTACAATAAGATAGAAGATTATAACATAACTAAGGAGAAAAATGCGTTATATCATTGGTAACTGGAAGGCTAATTTAAATCTGGAAGAAGTGGACAACTTTTGCCAAGAATGGAACGTCGCAACGCCAAACGAAAAAACGGTCGCGTTGGCTGTTCCTTGCGTTTTTTACGCTTACCTAGCCACCCGCAAAATTGGCTTCACGCCAATTTTGCAAGACATCAGTATTTTTGGCGAAAATGGCGCACGCACTGGCGAAATCACCGTTGAAAATCTGCGTGGCATTGAGCCACCGTTCACTTTAGTCGGCCACAGCGAAAGACGACGTGATTTTGGCGAAACTAATGAAGTAATCGTCGCTAAAGCTAAAAACTTAATGCGCGCCAAAATCACTCCTATCATTTGTTTCGATCTCGAACAAATGGAAGAATTAGCTAAATTGCTCCAAGAATTTGCTCCAAAAACTTATCTTTTAGCCTACGAGCCAGTGGACGCTATTGGCACAGGCAAAAACTTGAGCGGCGAACTTTTACAAGCCCAATTTAAACTTATTCGTCAAGTTTTTGCCCCAGGGACAAAAATTCTTTACGGTGGCAGCGTCAAAGCGGAAAACGTGGCTCAATATCACGATTTGAGCGATGGCGTTCTAGTTGGCGGAGCTTCACTTAAGCCGCAAGAATTTGCTCAAATCGTCGAACGCGCTTAATTCATTCACACTCAGACAATAATTTCACTCGAAGATGACGGAACTTTGAGGCACCTTTTAGTACCTAAAAGGTGCATAATTAATGGAATAAAAAAGGACTTGACAAATTAGCAGAGGAGTGCTAAAATTGCTAATTGAATTATGTTTACCTCAAGTAATGGAAAGGAATTATGAGTAAAATCATCGGTATTGACCTCGGGACCACTAACAGTGCGGTCGCCGTCATGGAAGGCGGTAGTCCCAAAATTATCCCTACAGCAGAAGGTAGAAACACTTTTCCTTCAATTGTAGCTTTTAAAGGTAGCAACGTTTTGGTAGGCGACACTGCTAAACGACAAATGGTTCTTAATCCACAAGATACAGTTAATTCGATTAAGCGATTTATGGGCCAGAAATTTAATTCGCCAGCCGTTCAAAACGCCATCAAGCACGTTGCTTATGACGTCACCAGCGGCAAAGACGGAATGGTGGTAGTGGAAGTGGACGGTAAAAAATTAACTCCACAAGAAATTTCTGCCAAAATTTTGCAAAAAGCTAAAGCTGATGCCGAAAGTTATCTTGGTGGCACAGTTGATCGCGCAGTTATCACCGTCCCAGCATATTTTGACGATTCGCAACGTCAAGCTACTAAGCAGGCAGGCGAAATCGCCGGCTTAAAAGTGGAACGGATTGTAAACGAGCCAACTGCTGCCGCTCTCGCTTACGGCCTAGAGAAAAAAGGTAATCGCACTATTGCTGTCTACGATTTAGGCGGTGGGACTTTTGATATTTCTATTTTGGAAATCGGCGACGGCGTTTTCGAAGTTAAGTCAACCAATGGCGACACTTTCCTCGGCGGTGACGATTTCGACGCTAAGGTTATCGATTGGTTAGTGGAAAGTTTCAAGAAAGAAACTGGTAAAGATCTCAGCAAAGATCCACAAGCATTGCAACGGGTGAAAGATGCAGCTGAAAAAGCCAAAATCGAACTTAGTAGCGTGATGCAAACGGAAATTAATTTACCTTTCATCACTCAAGGTGATGATGGACAGCCATTACATCTGACAATGACGCTTACCCGAGCCAAATTAGAAGAATTAACTGATAGTTTAATCAGTAAAACTTTTGAGCCGGTTAAAAAAGCCCTCAAAGATGCCAATATTAAAGCTAGCGATGTTGCTGACGTGGTCATGGTTGGCGGTATGACTAGAATGCCGAAAGTGGTAGCTGAAGTCGAAAAATTCTTTGGCAAAAAACCGCATCAAGGCGTCAACCCAGACGAAGTAGTTGCCATCGGCGCTGCCATTCAAGCTGGCGTTATCGGCGGCGATGTGCAAGACGTAGTTTTGCTGGACGTCACCCCATTAACTTTGGGTGTAGAAACTTTGGGCGGCATTCGCACTCCGATCATCAAACGCAATACCACTATCCCAACCAGCGGCGAACAAATTTTCTCCACGGCGGCAGATAATCAAACTAGCGTGGAAATTAACGTTCTCCAAGGTGAGCGGGAAATGGCCACCGACAATAAATCGCTCGGTCGTTTCATCTTAGATGGTATTCCACCAGCTCCACGAGGCATTCCACAAGTGGAAGTGAAGTTTGATATCGACAGTAACGGTATTCTCAAAGTGACAGCTAAAGATAAAACTTCTGGCAAAGAAGCGAATATCACCATCGCTAATTCGACTAATCTTTCTGATGATGAAATCGAAAAGATGAAAAAAGATGCCGAAATGAATGCTGAGGCAGATAAACAAAAGAAAGAATTGGTGGAAGCGAAAAATCAAGCTAATAGTGTTGCTTTTGAGATTGAAAAACAACTCAAAGAATACGGCGACAAGCTAGAAAACGCTGATGACAAGGAAAAAATCGAAGAAAATATTAAAAATCTCAAAGATTTAGCTGCCAAAGAAGACGCCACTAAAGATGAGCTGGACAAAGCCACGCAAGAGACTTTGACTAGCGCTCAAAAGCTTGGCGAAGCCATGCAAAAAGCTAATCAAGCACAACAACAGCCAGGCGGCGATACTAACGCTCAAACGGCAGAAGCACAAACGGAGCCTGGCGAAAAAACTGCCGCTCCAGAAGGTGATGTTGTTGAGGGGGAAGTGGTAGAAGAAAAATAAATTTTTCCTCACCTTAAGAACTTTGTTCTAAACAAAAAACCGGCCTCAATGAGGTCGGTTTTTTAATCTCTGTCATTCGCTTGCCATCGTCAACTTGACTTTAGTGAATATTTTGTTACAATATCCTTAATAAATTGGTGGGCAAGAAGAATGCCCACCAGAGATATATTAAATAACTCTAGACTTCAACGCTGAGAGTTATTTTTTTTATCCCATTACGACTAAAGTCGATCCGAAGATGGACTTTACCGAATGAAAGAATAACTTTCATAAGAAAATCTCCTCCCGAACTTGTTTCAGGACCTTTTGTCCATGCCTTAGACATGATTTTAAGATTCTGAAACTCCAGCAAGATAAAATGAAGGATAGATCCTGAAATGAATTCAGGATGACAATTAATTGAGGACAGAATGACAGTTAACTAAATTTTGGGATGACAGAAGAAGAAAGATTCTGAAATCATGCCTAAGGCAGATCCCGCTACGCGGGACTAGTTCAGGATGACAGTTAGTTTATGATGGGTTCAACAATGACAGCAAGCAGCAAAAATGTTATAATGAGCATCTATGGCAGGGCCAAGTAACAATCAACAAGTCATTGTTCAAGAAATTAATCAGCTGAAACAAAAAGTGGTGGCAGCCAAGCTGCCGGCGGCGGTACAAGAAAAAGCGGCTCGCGACATTGTTAGTCTTGAACGCAGTTTAGACTTCGGTAATTACGACGAAAAATACGAGATGGTCACTCGCTATGTGGAGTGGCTGACTCGCATTCCTTGGAACAAGGAAACGCAAGATCGGCTCGACATTAACGAAGCCAGAGCAATCTTTGACATGCATCACTATGGCATGAAAGAAGTCAAAGATCGTTTCTTAGAGTATATTTCTATGCTCAACTTGCAGAAAAGGCAAGACCCCAACAAAACTTTCCGAGCGCCGATTCTACTTTTGGTCGGTTTGGTGGGTACCGGTAAAACAACTTTCGCTTATTCGCTCGCCGAAGCGCTCGGACGTTTTATTGTCCGGATTCCTTTTGGCGGTATGAACAGCTCGCGCGAATTGCGCGGCTGGTCGCGGCTGCATTTAGAAGCCGAGCCAGGTAAAGTGGTCAAAGGCTTAGCGGAAGCCGGTGTCCGCAATCCGATTATTCTTCTCGATGAAATTGATCGTTGTACCGAAGATGCACGGATGGATATTATGGGCGTATTAGTAGAATTACTCGATCCAGCTCAAAATCAGGCTTTCGTAGATAACTACATCGATTATCCAATCGATTTATCGCGAGCAATTTTCCTAGCCACCGCCAACAACACCACTAATATCGCCACCGCTGTTATGGACCGGATGGAAAAAATTTCCATGCCTTCCTATTCCGACGAAGAAAAAAAGATGATTGCCAAAAACTACACTTTGCCAAAACTTTTTGCGCAAACCGGTTTAAAACCAGATCAAATTCATATTGAAGAAGAATTGTGGCCGCAAATTATTCGTCCGCTGGGATACGATATGGGCATTCGTACTCTCGAGCGAACGTTAGACAATTTGGTCCGCAAAGCAGTCCGGATTATGGTGGAACGCGGCTACAACGAAATTTACGTCAATCGGCAAAACGCCAAAATTTTCTTACCACAATACTAAAATCTCCACTTTCACCAACAAAAAACGTTACCAAAAAATTATTTACCTTGCAACACCGGTGCTTCGATCAGCTTAATCTTATTCTTAGCCAAAATATCCAGAATTAACAGATTAATTTCTTCTTTAAAATGCAAATGCTCTAAGTAATCGCCGCCTTTAATATTGTAAATAATTTTAAAAATTAAACCTTGATCTGAAATAACATCAAAAACCACAGATTTAACTGTAATTTTGTCAATAAAACTTGGTTCATTATCCAAAGCTTCTTGTAAATCGCGCAAAAACTGCCGACAACACGCCGAAGACAAATCGCTATCCACCGTAAAAGATAAAGAAACGCGCCGGCGCGGCAAACGATTGTAATTTTCAATAATTCCACTGGTCAATTTATCATTGGGAATAATAATATCGTTTCCTTTAAGAGCAGTAATTTTTGTCGTTCGTAAACGAATTTCCTTAATCGTGCCCTCAATATTACCAAAAACAATATAATCACCCACAGCGAAAGAACGATCAATATAAATTGAAAAAAATGCCAGTACGTCTTTAAGTGCACTTTGCAAAGAAAAAGCCACGATAATACTAGCCACACCTAAACCACCAAGCAAACCTTGAATGTTGTAATCCGCAAATTGCAACGCCACGATGCCCGCAATCACCCACAACACAATCAAACTCATGACGTCGGTGAAATTTAAAGCCGTTTTAATTGCTTCTTTAGAAACGTTTTCTTTATTCATCAAGAAAAGCCGAATCGAATTGCCGATCATCTCGCGAATAAAGTTAATCACCGTCCACACTAAAACAAAAGTGTAGAGCGCGTCTAAAGTTTGACCCAATTTATACGGCACATAAAAACAAAAGCTGGCCAAAAATAAACCAGTGAAAACAATAAAAAAATAACTTAAGTTATTAGCGATAGAAAGCCAAATTTTAAAACGTCCGTTCTGAAAACGATTTTCTAATTGATTCAAAACTAATTCCGCTAAACAACGACAAAACGATAAAAAAGCAATTACCAAAACCGCAAGCAAAAGTGCCAACAAAAGCTGGCGCGAAAGATTAAAGCCATTTTGAGTAAAAAAATAATAAATATTTAAACGCCACATAAATCCACGACTTCAGTATAGCACGAAAAAAAATTTGAATCAAGCCTAGATTAAAAATAAAAATTCTCGTTTGATCAACAATGTTTACTAATTGCCAGCCGGGCTGCTTGCAATAAATGATAACTTCTAAATTGACTTAATTGTCCCACGTATGATTGCCAAATTCTATCTAATTCTTGTCTTTCCACCGAATTCCAATTAAAACGCTGATATTGATAACAAAAAGCCCGAAAATTTTTTACTACCCGTTTTCCAGGTAAAGTATAATACGGACGAATAATAGCACCCAAAAATTCCACTCCATGCGCCACTGGCTGTAAATAAATTTTGCGTGGATGAATTTGCAGCTCCAATTTTTGATATAAATATTCATTAATAGCATTTTTTGCAGCAATCAAACGACTTTTATCCCTATCTATCAAGATAAAATCGTCAACATATCTACCATAATATTTAAAACCCAATTGATATTTCACAAAACAATCAAAATCGTGTAAATAAATATTGGAAAAAAGATGCGAAGTGAGATTGCCAACCGGAAAACCTTGATCTGGCGGTAAACAAAACAAACTTTTATCCGGCGGCACATCATCCCAATCGCTCAAAGAACTTTTTAAGTGCACGTTTTGGGTGCAATGATGAAAAATAATTTTGCGCAATAAATACTGAATTATTTCTGAATTAGGAACGGGATCTTCACGAAATTGCCGCAAACATTTTTCCCACACAGCCTGTTGCTGAATGTGCATAAAATAACCTAGAATATCTAGTTTCAAAATCCAAGCAGTTTGCGTGTAATTATCGGTGGAGGCGCGCATGAAACGTTTGATGCGCGCGATGCCGAAATGCGTACCTTTACCAGTTCGCCCGGCATAAGAGTCATAAATAAATTTACGCTCCCAATAAGGATTAATCCGATTAAAAACCAAATGATGAATAATTTGGTCGCGAAAAGCGGCGGCAAAAATCTCTCGATGCAAAGGCTGAGTAATCACAAAAGCAATCCCAGGAGACAAACGATAACGACGCTTAACAATATCCGTATACAGCTGATGTAAGTTAGCTTCCAAATTAAGTTCAAACTTCAGTTGGCTAGCAGTATTACGCTTATGAGCCCGAGCGTCATAATAGGCCTCGACCAATTCCTGATAAAAATCATTCATTGGTGACTATTTTTCGTCGCCACAAAATCAGTTGTTGTAAAACTTCCTGCAGCTGACGATTAAGCAAAGCACTTCTCTCCAAACCGTAGGCTTTTTGGTCAAAAGCCAAACGCAATAAAAACATCACCACATTAAAACTAGCTTCAATTTGATCTAAATATGGGCATTTTTTCAATTCAATTTTTTCTAAACAAGCAAGACGAAAAAGCTGATTAATCGTAATCATTTCTTCCACTAAACGATTGCTTAAATTACTTTGCAATTCCTTAGGAAAATTACGACTAGTAGTCACAATCAAGCTCATTAAATCATAAGATTTTTTGTAAATCGGCAAGCCGCCATAAAAAGGCTGCATTTGTACACGATTGACTTTTTCTAAACTTAAATAAGTTTTTTGCCAAGCAGAAAAACCCTCTGAATCAGCAATGAAGCCACTAATAGTAATTAGCTGCGGATCTTCTTCTTTATCGTAAGTAACTTTTAATTCCGGGCGAGCAGCCACCATTTCCAGAACTTTTGGCAAAGAAGTTTCAATGAAACCAACGCGCAAAACATCATTTTTTAAATATCCAGAATAGCCGCTATTAACTTTTAAATCATGCCAAAAATTCTTTTGCAACAAATAGGCACTCATTTGAAAGGCACGCCAAAACTTCTTGCTCTTCAACAAAAAAATTTTATCTTGATTTTTTATTTCTTGTTTAATTTCAATCATCGTTGGTTCTCCCTCATAAAGAATATCCGCTTCTAATTTCAATTAATACTTCACTGTCAAAGAACAAATCCATGCTTCTATTTATACCGCATTTTGATCGGAAAAGATAGTCTTTTATAGTAACAAATAAATACTTTCAGTTTTGGAGACAGCGGACTGTGAAACCGTGGAACTTGTTGGCGATGTTCGTCGGGTTAGCAGCAGCAGTAGAATAGAAGTACAGGTTTCGAGCGAGGACAACATTATAATTCGTACTGGACCAAAAGAAACCGTAGCTGCCCTGACTGTCAAGCCCTCCAGAAGCATAGGATAGGCCAGAGTAGAGACCCAGAAATTAAGGTCAATTGCCTTTTGAGGCAAAACCACATAAAAACAGCAATTTCTTAAATACATAGATACGCAAAACTTTAAAAGGTCCTGAAATCCCAGCAAGATTTTAAACAATTATAAATCTGCTGGATTACACTAAAGTGTAAAAGTTCAGGATGACA
>JAUNST010000024.1:5088-11609 GCA_030539095.1 bacterium | reverse complement strand
TTGATAAGCGTCGTAAGATGCCAGTGACAGTTTTATTGCGTGCTTTGGGCTACGACAATGACGATCAATTAAAAGAGCTTTTTGCTAAAGAAATTAAAATTGATAAATTTCATTTAATTGAAAATACTTTGGATAAAGATCCTAGTAAGACTCAAGCAGAAGCTTTATTAGAAGTTTACGACAAAATGCGTCATGGTGAACCGGCGATTTTGGATAATGCGCGTGAATATTTTAAGCAAATGTTCTATGAACCGCGTCGCTATAATTTAGGTGATGTTGGTCGTTATAAAACCAATCGTCGTTTGAGAATTAATGTTGACGAGAAAAAACATACTTTAGATCCAGAAGATATTTTAGCTACAGTTAAATATTTAATTGGTTTACAAAATGGTGTTGGTAAAGTTGATGATATTGATCATCTTTCTAACCGTCGTGTACGATGCGTAGGTGAATTGGTGCAATCTAATGCTTTGCGCATTGGCTTGGGTCGTTTAGAGCGTTCTATCCGTGAAAAAATGTCCATGACTAAGGTTGATGAAAATCTTACGCCGGCCATGTTGGTTAACGCTCGTCCGGTAATTGCGGCCGTGGCAGATTTTTTCCGCCGCAACCGTTTGTCTACTATTTTAGATCAAACTAATCCGCTTTCGGAAGTTGACAATTTACGTCGTTTATCAGTGATGGGTAGCGGCGGTGTTACCAAAGAGCGGGCCAGCTTTTCTATGCGGGATATTAATGCTTCGCAATATAGCCGTATTTGTCCAGTTCGTTCTCCAGAAGGTCCGAATATTGGTTTAGTAACTTATTTGTCGCTTTACACTCGTGTTAACAAGTTTGGCTTTTTAGAAGCTCCTTACTTTAAAGTGGAGAAAAAAGGCAAAAAAATGATGGTGGAAGATGATGAAATCATTTATTTATCCGCTGATGATGAGGAAGAATATAAAATTACTCATGCTAGTATCGGTGTTAATGAAAAAGGTGAAATTGTTGATGAATGGGTGCCAATCCGTTATCAAAATAACTTTACTGAAGGTCCAGCGACCGATGTTCAATATATCGACGTCGTTCCTCGTCAAGTGATTGGGACTTCGGCTTCTTTAATTCCTTTCATTGCTCACGATGAAGCGAACCGGGCTTTGATGGGTACGCATATGCAGTGTCAGGCTGTGCCTTTATTAAGACCACAATCTCCGATTGTGGGTACTGGTATGGAGCACGATATTGCAACTGCTATGGGACGCACCATGACTGCTCGTTTTCCTGGTGAGGTAATTTATGCAGATAGTAAAAAAGTGGTGGTGAAATTAAAACAATCAGCTTTGAATAAAGCAGAGAAGTTTTATGCCAATCGTCAAGACGAAAATGTAACTTTTGAGGGTGAAAACGAAACTTATAATTTGTTTGCTTTTGTGCGAACTGCACAGTCGATGTCTTATACTCAAAAGTTAGTAGTGCGAGTTGGTGATCAGGTGAAACCTGGCGATGTTTTAATTGACGGACCAGCAGCTGATGAGGGCGAATTATCTTTAGGTACCAACCTTTTGATTGCTTACCAAACTTTCGATGGTCTTGGTTATGAAGATGCGATTGTAATTTCTGATCGTTTAGTGAAAGATGACAGTTTGTCTTCGGTTACTATTAGTGCTCACAAAGCGCGAGTGATGGATACGAAGCTTGGCAGTGAAGAATTAACGAATGATATTCCGAATGTTTCGGAAGCGGCTTTGCGTAATTTAGATTTAGACGGCATCATCCGTATTGGCAGTGTAGTTAAATCTGGTGATATTCTAGTTGGTAAAGTTGCTCCACGCGGTGAAACCGATCTTACTCCAGAAGAGCGACTTTTAAGAGCGATTTTTGGTGAAAAATCAAAAGAAATCCGCGACACTTCTTTGCGTTTACCTCATGGTGAAAGCGGAACTGTTATTGGTGTGGATGTCTTAGATCGCGATATGGGCGACGAATTAGATCCTGGAGTCAACCGAGAAATTATCGTGCGGGTGGCGAAAATGCGTAAAATCACTGTTGGTGATAAGTTAGCTGGTCGTCATGGTAATAAAGGTGTTATTTCCAAAATTGTACCGATGGCAGATATGCCGCACTTAGCTGATGGAACGCCAATCGATATTATTATTTCTCCTCTTTCTGTTTTAGCTCGGATGAACCTTGGTCAGTTATTGGAAGCGCATTTAGGTATTGCGGCCAAAAAACTTGGCTATAAAGTGGCCATTCCAGCTTTTGAAGAGATTGACGAAGAAAATGTCTTTAAAGAATTAGAAAAAGCCGATTTGCCACGGAGTGGTAAGATGCAACTTTATGATGGTCGCACTGGCGATAAATTTGCTGAAGAGTCTGTTGTTGGTATTGGTTATATTCTTAAACTTTCACATATGGTGGAAGATAAGGTTCATGCTCGTTCGACCGGTCCTTACTCTTTAGTGACGCAACAACCTTTGGGTGGTAAAGCGCAAATGGGCGGTCAGCGTTTGGGAGAAATGGAAGTCTGGGCTTTGGAAGCGCATCAGGCGGCGCATACTTTGCAAGAAATGTTGACTATCAAGTCAGATGATATTGCTGGTCGCGCCAAGGCTTTTGAAGCTATTGTTAAAGGCTTGCCTATTCCGGCGCCAACAGTGCCAGAAGCTTTCAAGGTTTTAATGCGCGAATTAAATGCTTTAGGCATCGAAGTGGTGGCTCTGGAACCAGATATTAAGGAAGAGGAACCGCCAAAATTGACAGCTGATTTAATCGAAGAAACTACTCAAGATAAATTATTGAGTGAAGAGGCTTTAGCTAATGATGATGAAGAGAAGATTGCTGATGAAGAAGATGAGCCGCAAATATTGGATGCTGATCAAGACGACAATGAATTTGTGATCAATGAAGATGAAGGAGAAGAGAAAATGGAGGAAAACGATTAAATCAGATAATCTGAATTAAGGAAACATTATGAAACAAATTATTGATTTTTCAGCCTTACAAATTAAACTCGCTAATCCAGAGTCGATTTTATCGTGGTCACACGGTGAAGTGAAAAAACCAGAAACGATTAACTACCGTTCGTTAAAAGCGGAAAAAGATGGTCTTTTCGACGAAAAAATCTTTGGACCGACAAAAGACTTTGAATGTTACTGTGGTAAATATAAACGCATTCGTCATAAGGGTATTATTTGCGATAAATGCGGTGTCGAAGTGACACAGTCTCGTGTGCGTCGCGAACGGATGGGTCATATTACTTTGGCAACGCCGGTGGCTCATATTTGGTTTTTCAAAGGAGCACCTTCTAAATTATCTTTGCTTTTAGATGTGAGTCCAAAAAACATTAATTCGATCATCTATTTTTCGCAATACATTGTTTTGGGCTTAAACGAAGATGAACGTACTCAAGTTTTACGTGAATTAGATGAAAAAGAAGCGGAAGATTTGGAAAGTATGCGCTCTCAAGCGGAAGAAGATTTAGCTAAAATTCAAGATCAATGGAAAGTGGACAAGGCTGGTTTGAAAAAGAAAGTCAGCAATAAGGAAACTTTGGAATTAAAGTTAACGGAAATTGAAAATAAAGCTAAAGCGCAAATGGTGGCGATTAAACAAAAATTGGATAATACCACAGAGCAAAAACAAGAAATTTACAAAGCGATTAAAGGTAGCGTTCGTCGTTTACAACGCGGTAGCACTATTTCGGAAGAAGAATATCTTAAATTAGATGAGTATGGTGCCACTGACTTTTTACAAGTTGGTATGGGCGCCGAAAGTCTTTTGGAAATGGTGAAATTGATTGATTTGGATGAATTAGCGGTCAAATTGCGTCAGGAAATGAACGAAAGTACTGGTGCAAAAAAAGTGAAAGCGATTAAGCGCATTGAGGTGGTGGAAGGTTTCAAAAAATCTGGTACCAACCCAGCTTGGATGTTCTTAACAGTTTTGCCAGTTATTCCACCAGATTTACGACCAATGGTTCAACTTTCTGGCGGTAAGTTTGCTACTTCCGATTTGAATGACCTTTATCGTCGCGTAATTAACCGCAATAATCGTTTATCACACTTGATGAACTTGGGCGCTCCAGAAATTATTTTACGTAATGAAAAGAGAATGCTTCAAGAGGCAGTGGACAGTTTGATTGATAGCGCTCAAGTGAAACGAGCCATTAATCGCGTTAGTCGCAAGCCGTTAAAATCATTATCGGAAATGCTCAAAGGTAAACAAGGTCGTTTCCGTCAAAATCTTTTAGGTAAACGTGTTGACTATTCCGGTCGAAGTGTAATTGTGGTTGGACCAGAATTAAAATTGAATGAATGCGGTATTCCGAAAGATATGGCTTTGGAAATTTTCAAACCATATGTTTTACATGAGCTTATTAAAGATGGTTTTGTGCCAAATGTGAAATCAGCTCGTAAACTAATTGATTCTTACGAACCGATTGTTTTCGATATTTTGGAAGAAGTGACGAAAAATCATCCAGTGATTTTGAACCGGGCTCCAACTTTGCATAAGTTAGGTATGCAAGCTTTTTATCCGATCTTAATTGAAGGTAATGCTATCCGTTTGCATCCTTGCGTCTGTAGCGGTTATAACGCTGACTTTGATGGTGACCAAATGGCTGTGCATTTGCCTTTAACTGAAGAGGCTCAGGATGAATGTCGCGAATTTATGATGGCGGAAAGTAATTTACTTAAACCGGCCAATGGCGATCCAATTACGATTCCAAACAAGGAAATGGCTATGGGTTTGTTTTATCACACTACTATTGATGATAAATTCCCGTTGAGCAAGACTATTTTCTCTGATCTAGATGAAGCTTATTATGCTTACGAAATTGGAGATATTGATTTGCGTCAAAAAATTCGTGTCCGTTTGACCATTGCTGGTAAAACTCAATTAATAGAAACGACTATTGGTCGTTTGGATCTTAATAAGATTTTGCCGTGGGATGAGTTTTTGAACGAACCGGTTAATGCCAAGAAAATTAAAGAAATTATCACTCGGGCTATCGATGAATTTGATAAAAAAGTGGTGGCTAAGTTAATTGATGACATTAAGGATCTTGGTTTCGTGGCGGCTACTCGTTCAGGAATTTCGGTTTCTGTTTCGGACTGTCAAATGATTAGCGAAAAAGATGCGATTATTCAAAAAGCTAATGAAAAAGTTGGCGATATTCAAGATAAATACTTGAATGGTTTGATTACTAACGAAGAAAAGAAAAAGCTTTCTTTCCAAGTTTGGATTGATACTACTGATGAAGTGGCTAATAAAACTTGGGATTCGTATAGTGAAGACAATGCGGTGAAAGTGATGATTAATTCCGGTGGTACTCGTGCTAGTCGTGATCAGGTGAAACAGTTGGCTGCTATGCGTGGTTTGGTTGTTGATCCGTTGGGTAATATTGTGGAAATGCCAACAAAATCAAACTTCCGTCAAGGTTTATCTATTTTTGAATATGTGACTTCTGCTCGCGGTTCGCGTAAAGGTCTCACCGACTCAGCTTTGAAAACTGCTGATGCTGGTTATCTTACTCGTCGTTTGGTCGATGTGGCGCACGATTGTATTGTGCGTATGGATGACTGCGGTACGGAAGAAGGCATTGAGATTAATAAGAAAAATCGTGCCGATTCCTTTGAAGCTCGTATCATTGGCCGCTATTTAAGCCAAGACGTGGTAGTTGGTAAAAAAGTTTTATTCGCTAAAGATACCATGATTGATGAAAAAGTTGCTCATGAATTAGCAACAGATGCTAAAGTGGAATCTGTGATGGTCTTTTCGCCATTAACTTGTAAATCGCCAAAAGGTATTTGTGCTAAATGCTATGGTTGGAATCTTTCCAATCATAAGCGTCCAGAAATTGGTTTGCCAGCAGGCGTAATTGCTGCTCAATCTATTGGCGAGCCAGGTACTCAGTTGACTATGCGGGTGAAGCACTCAGGCGGTATTTTAGGTGTTGACGTGACTCAAGGTTTGCCACGGGTTGTCGAATTGCTTGAATTACGTAAGCCAAAAGTGCAAGCTGTTTTAGCAGAAGTGACTGGTAAAGTGAAAGTGAAGCAAGACGAAAACAAAACCACTCTCACTATTACTGAGCCTGGTGAAGGTGGAAAAACGAAGACGGTTGAATTGTCTGGCGCTACACCTCTTTTAATTAAAAATGGTGACTTAGTGGCCGCTGGACAAGCTTTAACGGCTGGATCAGTCAATTTGCAAGAATTGCTTTATCTCAAAGGTTTGCTTTCCGCTCAACAATTAATTATTGATGAGGTGCAAGCTGTTTATGAATCTCAGGGTATTCCGATTCATGACAAGCATTTCGAAATTATTGCTCGTAAAATGGGCGATAAAGTGCAAGTTGAGAATCCTGGAGATACTGATTTCTTAACTGGCGAAGTGGTGGAAATGAGTGCTTTCGTGACTAAGAATGAGGCGACAATCGCCGCCGGTGGTGCACCAGCTGCAGCTAAGATTTTACTTTTGGGCATTACTCGTTCTTCTCTCTTTACTAGTTCTTGGTTATCTGCGGCTTCGTTCCAGCACAC
>JAUNST010000024.1:0-5078 GCA_030539095.1 bacterium | reverse complement strand
ATCTCTGGTAGTATTGACTACTTAGAAGGTTTGAAAGAAAACGTTATTATTGGTCGTTTAATT
The DNA here is from genome assembly GCA_030539095.1 of bacterium. Lineage (GTDB taxonomy): Bacteria > Patescibacteriota > Microgenomatia > UBA1400 > PJMF01 > JAUNST01. The sequence goes on along the minus strand of JAUNST010000024.1, from coordinate 5,015 downwards.
CCGACTAATAAGGAAAGAGCGCAAATTGTTCAATAAACAGTGCTACTTTGATATCGGCGCCACGCCGCTCGCGACAGAAGTCGCGGCGGCGATGGCGCCTTTCTGGCAAGAGCAGTTCGGTAATCCGGAATCGATTCATACAGCTGGACAGGAAGCTCGAGTTGTTGTCGAACAAGCTCGAAGTCAAGTGGCTAGCTTAATTAAAGCTAAACCGACGGAGATCATTTTTACCAGTGGCGCCACGGAAAGTGATAATTTAGCTTTGAAAGGTGTGGCTTGGCAACAGTTATCTTTAATTAAGCAGTGTTTAGCGGTGCGAGACGGTAAAAATGAACTTTTGATCTCCCCTATCGAACATCCAGCGGTGCGGGAAGCGGCTGAAAGTTTGCGAAATTTTGGTTTTCAAGTGATTTATCTGCAAGTTGATAATCAAGGTCACTTGGATTTGCAAGATTTACAAAACAAAATTTCGCCTCGCACGCTTTTGGTTTCAGTTATAGCTGCCAGTAATCAATTTGGAGTGATTCAAGATTTGGAAGCAATTGGCAGAATTTGCACACAAGCTCAGGTTTTATTTCACACCGATGCTTCGGTTTATTTTGGATTGGAAAAATTGGATGTTCAAAAAATGCATTTAGATTTGGCTACTTTAAGTTCACCTAAAATTTATGGTCCAAAAGGTATTGCTGCTTTATATAAACGAGAAAATCTCAAATTAATGCCTCTTTTCCACGGTGGTGGTCAAGAAAACGGTTGTCGTTCTGGTACACATAATGTACCAGCGATTGTTGGTTTTGCTGCTGCAGCTACGCGTGCCTATAAATTAGCGGCTGCAAACGCGCAGCATTATCGAAAGTTGTCTCGACACTTTATTAACTTGATTAAAGATATTCCAGCAGTTCAAATTAACGGTGATCAAGCTGATCGTCTGCCAAACAATCTTCATTTATCAGTTTTAGGGGTGGAAGGTGAGTCTTTAGTTTTGGCTCTTAACGAATTTGGTATTTGTGCTAGTAGCGGTAGTGCTTGTTCAAGTCGAAAGTTACAAGCTGATCCGGCTTTAAAAGCTCTTCATCTTGTTCCAGAAGCCGTACATGGAAGCCTGCGTTTTTTTTGGCATGAATGGACTACTTTAGCAGATGTAGAATATCTAGCAGATAAATTACATTTAATTATTGAAAGATTACGAGCTGTTTCAGCTTGCAAAATTAGTTAGAATTTTTAAAAATGACGGATCAAAAACCAAATCAAGATTTACAAGACCAAGCTTTTGCTAGTTTTTATACGGGCAAGGTGATGGATCATTTCTTGCATCCACGCCATGTTGGTAGATTGGAAAAATACGATAGTATTGGTGAAGTGGGCAATGTAGTTTGTGGAGACGTAATGCGTATTTATTTGAAAGTTGAGCCAGATCATAAAAAACAGCTTTGCGTAGCAGATATTTCTTTTGAAACTTATGGCTGTGGTGCCGCTATTGCCACTAGTAGTATCACTTGTGAAATGGCGATTGGTAAAACTTTAGAGGAAGCTTTGGAGTTGGAAAAAAGTGATGTGGTAAAAGGTCTGGAAAGTTTGCCTCCTCAAAAAATTCATTGCTCGATTTTGGCGATTGATGCTTTGCGCGAAGCAATTTTTGTTTATTTAGAGAAACAAAAATTGCCTATTCCAGATAAACTAGCTCAAGCACATCAAGTAATTGAAAAACAAAGACAAATTTTGCAAAAACAATACGAAGGTTGGTTAAAATAAACCTTTATTTGCGTTTTTTAGAATTATTTTTTTGTCGTAATTGTTTATCGGTGACAAAGAAATAACTGATAAAGTAGGCACAGCCGACCACGCTGATACTCCAACATACAAAAATGCTATTAGTGAGAATGGTGCTTAAAGAATAACCGACTAAAATTCCCAGACAAGCAGCGGTAATACTAAATAAAATGATTTCAAATAAATTCATTTTATTGAAGAGATTGACTTTTTCTTGAAAAAATTTCATATTTCTATTATATAAAGAAAATTTTCAGCTGTCAAATTTGCTTTTTTGCTGTACAATGCTTTTCTAAGCTGTTTAAAATTTTTCTAGAGAGAGGATCACTTTCACATTTCATTTAAAAGGAGGAGATTGCATGTTGGTGGAAGTGGAAATTATCGTTGCTCCTGAACCGCCGGTATTAACGGCTCCTGAAACTGAGGATTGGGTGGGTTGTCGCTTGTCAGTGGAAGTTGGCAAAGAAGATGGTGATTTCTATGTCACTTCAGCCAGACGAGTAGTGGCCGCTCTTTTCCGTTTGGGGCGCAAAGAAGCAGCGTTGTCTTGCGCGGCTTATTTTGCTCGCAAAGAAGTCGCTGAAGTATTAGCGCTTGCGGAAAAGGAAGGTCCAGAAATGGCCTTTTTCTTCTGTGGCTATTACATCTACGACAGAAAAGTGTTCCTGAAAAAGGAATACTGCAAGTTTTTGTATGAGCGTGAAGATGGCTAAAAAAGAGCAGGTGATCCTCTCTCACCTCTCTCTAGAAAGATTTTAAACATGCTGGTGATTTTTTTTCATGTATAATGACGTTTATGTGGAAAAAATTTTTAGCTCAACCATGGTTAGTTTTTCTAGCTATTTTTCTTTTATCTTTATGTTTGCGCTTGTCAAATTTGGATTTACCTGTTGCCATTACCCATGACGAACTTGATTATGCGCTTAATAGCAAATGGTTGAGCTTAACTGGATCAGACCTAACCCAAACTTGGCAATGGTGGAGTTTGCAACCAATAGAAACTCAAACTTTGACGGCAGAACTGACTAGTGTTGTTGAAGCCTTATTTATACCTTTAGTCAGTTTTAATTTGATTGGTGTTCGTTTATTAAGTGTTTTGTTGGGGGCTTTATTACCGGCAGCCCTGATGTTGTGGTTGAACCAGCTACAACTAGATAAAAAAATTGTTTACATTGCCGGTCTTCTTTTTGCTTTTAATCCTTGGGGTTTAGTACAGAGCCATCTTTTTTATGAAGCTCCTCTGGCTTTGTTTTTTTTACTTTTAGCTTTAGTTTTTTTAGTTGCTTTATGGCAAAATAAAAAAAATGTTTTGTGGCAAAAAATAGTTTTATTTTTAGCGACATTGCTTTTTTTTGTTTTGTCTTTTTATTCTTATCACGGTTATAAATTTTTGGTTTTACCGGTTTTTTTAATTCAGGCTGTTTGGCTTTGGTGTCAAAACCAACCTCAAAAATTTAAGTTTAATATTCAAGCAAAAATTGCCACTTTAGCAATTTTTGCCACTTTTTCTATTCTTTACATTGCTACTTATCTGCAGCAAGATCGCTTTAGCGATCGTAGCGGAGAAGTAATTTTTACCAATGCAACTTATTTGCAAGAAACAGCGGCTCAACAACGTTTACTTTCTTTGGAAACTCCTTTCAATCGTTTATTTTCTAATAAATTAACAGTTTTATTTAATACTTTAGCAAACAATTTTTTACAAGCTTTTGACTTAAGTTATTGGTTTGTCAACGCGGACAGTGGCACTTTGTTTGGTTTAATCGATCATGGTTGGTTTTATCTTTTAGATTTACCTTTAATTATTTTGGGTTTAGTAGCGTTGCTAACGCAGAAAAAATGGCAAACGCAAAAATGGTTGTGGTTTGGTTTGTTAATTGTTGCCACTGTTCCGGCAGTGGTCTATAGTCATAGTTTCACTGGTACTTTTAGAATGAGCTTTTTTATTCCTATTGCTTTGGTTTTAGCCGCCTTCGGATGGAGTTATCTCATTGATTTACCGTGGAAAAAATGGCGGTCTCCTCTTTTGATAACAGCTTTAATAGCTTATGCTTTGGCTATTGGTTATTGGCAATGGTTCTATATTGCTCGTTATCCAATTAATTCTATTGGGACTTCTCTTTTTAACGAACGTCTAATGGTTAATTATTTACGTTTATGGCAGAAAGATTATCCTGATCAAAAATTATTGGTGGTAGTTGACAATCCTTATGCTTATTTGCGAGCGTTTATTTTTTATGTAGAAGGAGAAACTTTGGATGAACAGTTAATTGCTAATTTAGCAGAACAATTGAATCAAGATTCTTGGGATACTTTTGTTTGGCATAATTTCACTTTTACTAGTAGCCGTGATTTGTCTGATAAAGCCGTTAAAGATGGTGAAGCTTTAATTTTTGATAGCCTTTTTGAATCAGTTTATGATTTACATATTCCTGATCAAGTTCGTGAAATTATAGCTTCGCCGATTGATAGCGGTGCTTGGTTCACTTTGATTAGTCAAAACGATCAAACATATTTATGCGCCGATCAAACATTGCCTGCTTATGTACACTTGCAGAATAAAAAAGATTTTGCTTTAGAAACTTTAAGTAGAGAAAATTTTTGTCAACGTTGGTTAATGCAAAATGATTATGGAAAAGTAGACCTTACGGAATAATTAAAGTTTAAGTTTCGTAGCTATTTTTTTGCTGTTAGCTGATAACTCTGATCAATAAAATCACAGATTTTTTTTAGATTTACTGAGCCATCTAGTTTGATCGTTAACCAATGCTTTTTGTTCATATGATAACCAGTTAAATACTTTTCCCCATCAATTAATTTTTCAATTTTTTCTGGTTGTGCTAAAAGATCAATAATTTCTATTTCTCCTTCTTCATTTATCCCAATTTTCTTTTTTTCCACCACCAAAAGCGCTCCATACCATTTTCGATTTCTTTGATTTCTCCAAATTGCATTGCGTGGAAATTTTTTCCACAAAAACTCTAGTTCTCCATTGTATTTTTTCTTTACGTATTCAATTATCTGCTGAGCTAATTCGCTTTTGAAAACTTTTTGCATATTTTTTTCGTCTATAATTATTATTTATCAATATACACCTATTTTAGCTCTTTTATAGTTTGACATTTACTTTAAAAATTGGTAAATACAGATAAACCAAACATTGGTAATTCAAAACCATTTGTTAAAAGGATAGGTATTGATGACGATAATTATTTTGAACGGATATTTCAGATACTAGACGGTTT
>JAUNST010000057.1 GCA_030539095.1 bacterium | reverse complement strand
ACCGATGGCAGCTTACAAAGTAGTAATCTGCAAGTGCATTACTGGCAAGAATAAAAAACTAGGATGACAATGGAAAAGATCCTGAAAAGATTTCAGGATGACAATCGGACAGGAGACAGAAACAAGGGTGGCGAAATCTGCGAGTTTGAGCGTTTAGGCGCACCACGTTGATCGCTTTTAGCTCGCAGATTTCGCCACCCTTAAAAAACTTAATCTCTTTACTATTTTTCGCCCCTATATGGTATAATATTTGCTTCTTATGAACAAAGTGCAGCAATTCTGGCAGAAAATCGTCAATAGCCCAGATTTGCGTAAAAAAGCCTTATTTACTTTATTAATCTTCACAATTGCTCGGTTTTTAGCAGAGGTGCCTTTGCCAGAAATCGACACCGCTCGTTTGCAAATGATTTTCGCTAACAGCGAATTTTTAAGTTTCCTTAATATTATTGCTGGTGGTACTTTGAGCAGTTTTTCCATCGTGGCAGTTGGTATTAGTCCTTACATCACCGCCTCAATTGTCATTCAATTGCTAACTATGATTTGGCCGAAACTTAAGGAAATGCAAAAAGATGGCGAAAAAGGTCGAGCACAACTTAATCAATATACGCGTTTACTTTCTTTACCAGTAGCGATTTTACAATCTTTTTCAATTATCGCAATTTTGCGGAGCCAAGATTTATTGCTAAATAACTCGGCAGGCGCGATTATGACGATTATTTTCTTTTTAACAGTTGGTTCATTTATTATGCTGTGGTTGGGCGAATTAATCACAGCCAAAGGTTTGGGCAATGGTATTTCGATGATTATGATCTTGGGTATTTTGAGCCAACTACCAACCACTTTCGCTCAAAGCGCGCAATTAGCGCAAACCGGAGAATGGTTTTTGCTTTTGGCAATCGTCGCTGGCATTGTAGCCACTGTGGCCGTAGTAGTTTATATCAACCAAGCTACGCGCAAAATTCCTATTCAATATGCCACGCGCATGCAAGGCAATCGCAAAGTCGGCGGCCAAACCACTTTTTTCCCGCTCAAACTTAATTCCGTGGGCGTGATGCCAATCATTTTTGCAGTTACTTTGATGACGATTCCTTCTTTTCTAGGGCAAATTTTAGCCAACGTAAGCAACGACTGGTGGCGCAGTTTTGGCGAAAATTTGCAAGTGATTTTCTCCCAAACCAATCCTATTTATATCGTTTTATATTTCTTAATCGTTTTTGGTTTGTCGTATTTTTCCGCCCTACTTTTTTTCAACGCCCGCGACGTGAGCGAAGAATTGAAAAAATCTGGTGCTTTTGTGCCTGGAGTTCGTCCGGGTCAACAAACGCAAGCTTTCCTGGAAAAAGTCATCAAACGTCTTACCTTTGTCGACGGCTTGTTTTTAGGCGTGATTGCGATTTTGCCATTTATTTTGCAGATTATTACCGGTATGAGTTCTTTAGCAATCGGTGGCACTAGCCTTTTAATTTTAGTTTCAGTGATTTTAGAAGTTAATAAAATTGTGGAAGGATCGGCAACAAGTCAAGATTACGATCAGTACTTGTGACGCATTAGAAAGTAAAAACTCTGAATTTTCCGCTTTAAGTTTAGAAAGACTCAGAAACATAATTTTTATGAAAATAGTTTTAATCGGCATTCAAGGCGCAGGCAAGTCCACTCAAGGTCAACTTTTAGAGGAAAAATTAGGCGTACCATATCTTTCTTCCGGTCACATTTTCCGCAACATGGCTAAAGAAAAAACTCCAACCGGCAGAATGCTTAAAGAAACTTTGAACTCAGGCTCTCTGGTTTCCGACGACTTAACGATTGAAGTCATTTTGGAATATCTTAAAAAACCAGAATATGCTAACGGCTATATTCTTGACGGTTTTCCACGCACCGAAGTTCAAGCAGAAACTTTTAACGGTGGTGTAGACAAAGTAATTTTCTTAGATGTTTCCGATCGCGAAGCTTTGTGGCGCATTAGCGGCCGCGTTTCCGATCGCGAAGATGAAACCTTGCAAGCTATTCGCAAACGAATTGAACTTTTTCATGAATGGACAATGCCGGTTTTAAATTATTATCAAGGTAAAGACAAATTAATTAAAATTGACGGTGAACAAACCGTGGAGCAAGTATTTGCCGATATTTGTAAAGGGCTGGAAGTTTAAAAATAAATGAGTGATAAAATCACTGCCATGCGCCAAGGTGGCGCCAAATTAAAAATTATCAAAAAACAATTGGAAGATTTCGCTCAAGTTGGCCGCACCTTCATGGATGTGGAAAACGAGGCACAACGCTTAATTAAAGAGGCGGGCGCCGTACCAAATTTTTCTTTGGTGCCAGATTACCATTGGGCAATTTGCATTAACAAAAATGAGGGTATTGTCCACGGCATTCCTAACCAAACGGTGATTAAGGATGGCGATTTAATTTCCATCGATCTCGGATTGTTGTGGGACGGCTGGAATTTAGATACAAGTATTAGTTTTGTTGCGGGTAAAAGTAATTACCAACTCGATGCGTTTTTAGAAGCCGGCAGACACGCCTTGGAAAAGACTATTGCTCATGCTCAAGCTGGCAACAATATCCACGATTTATCGCACATGATTGAAAAAACAATTCGCAAAGCCGGTTATTCGCCGAGTTATCAACTGGCTGGCCACTACATTGGCCGCGAATTGCACGAAGAACCACTGATCCCGAATGTACCAAGCAAAGGTGACCGTAAAAAAATTATTAAAGTGGGGGACACCATGGCAATCGAAGTTATGTACGCACAAGGCGATTGCGATTTGGTTTTGGGCAGCGATGGTTGGACTTACGAAACTTACGATAGAAGTTTAACCGCCCTCTTCGAAGAAACTGTTTTAATAACAGAGGACGGACCAGAAATTTTAACCTAATTTTTTAAATTCTAAGTTGTGTTCACGCTAAAAAGGCGATTTTTTGTGATAAAAAATCGTTGCCTTAACTCATTTTTCCGTGTATAATAACGGCATGCGAATTTACTCCTTGATGAAACAAGTCTCTTGTTGCGTCTCAAATGCCTTGACAAAAGGTAATTTTTCGTGTAAC
>JAUNST010000056.1:2424-3121 GCA_030539095.1 bacterium | reverse complement strand
TTTTGCCAGCTCAAAGTAGCTGCTAAATCTGGATAAAGAAATTCATCATGTAATTCTCCTTGAGCATTATCTAAATAAATTTCGCCGCCCTCTGGCAGAAGCCAGTCAGGCGTGGGCGGCTCGAGAGTCAAACTGTCGCCGGCAGCAAACTCGCCAAACAAATTAATAATTTCGGCTTCTTGATTGCGCAAGCGCCAATTTTCCAATTCAATTTTGGTGCGACCGGTATTAACTAAAACAATTTCTCCCATTGGACGGGCTTTTCCAGGCATAAGTAGAGCCTGCAATTGCAAAATTGGCACCACTGATGTCTCAAGAGCAGTGCAAGTTTGAGCCTGGCAAAACCAAAAGTTACTTAGTCCGCTCCAACGATAGGCGAGATTTTGCACTTTAGCAGCCAAGTAAAAACCGGTTTGCCAATCTAAAGCACTTGCCTCTGACAAATGAAAAACGTGCCCGCCTTCAACATTGCTCACGTAAGGGATATTTTGATAATTAGCCAAAAAGTCATTTGCTAGCTGAGTTTGGTTTTGCCAATTATTTTCCAGATCTTTTTTGGTTGCAGCTACTGCTAATACTACTCGTTGTAACTGTTGACCGGTGGGCAAAATTGCTAAACCGCTCAAGCTGTGATCAGTTTCTTTTAATAAATCGGTGATGAGTGGTGGCTCTTGGGAAAATTATTTATTAAATAAAA
>JAUNST010000056.1:0-2414 GCA_030539095.1 bacterium | reverse complement strand
TCTGGCGAATTTTCTAGAGTCAAAAAATTCGCCAGAGGCACAAGAGCGACGATTTTGTCATCCACTAAAGTTCCAACCTGAAGATCTGGTGTTAACCAGTCATTATTTGCTAAACGCATTTTTTGTCCTCGTGCCAAAATCGTCGCTCCACTCATTAAAGCTAATTCTTGTCCGCTTTCTCCCTGCAACCAAATTTCGTCATCAAAGTAAACTCTAGCTTCGTCAAGACGAAAATCACGCAACTTTATCTTAGTTACATCAGCGCTGTTGCCTTCCCACATTTGCCAGCGAATTTCGCTGTAACCCTGGCAAGTGCCAGGATTAGCCAAAACCACTTTTGTCCAGCCAGTTTGATCATCAGTAAAAAAACTACTTTGTGCCATGCCAGGAAAATCGTATTTTTCTAAAACGAATTGGTATTGCTGCCCGCAAACCGCCACTTTCATAATCGGTCGATTGGCGCTCGTCGACAAGCTATTAGTAATTTTGTATTGAAAAGTGAGATAAGCAAAATCTTTTTCCTCATTTTCTAATTTATGCGCAGCAAAAGGATATGACCAAAAAGAATTATCAAAAAATAAATGCGGTACATCAGAGTTATTTAAAGTTACATTACGGCGAATCCACTTAGTCTTGGCGTCAGCCTCCAGAAGGCTACCGTAACTAAAATTACGGTCAAAACGATAACTTTTCCCATCTGGGCGTTTGAGCTCCAAGTGAAAAGCTGGCAACGTTGTCGGATCTTGCGGCCAATCGGCGTAGCTAATTTGATTATTAAAAAGAAAAAGCGTTTGCTCCTCCCAAGCGTATAGCAAATTAGCGCTAGATAAATAAAAAAACAAGAAATAAAGGCAGTTTAGTAAGATTTTTTGGCTCATATTTTTATTTTCTTTTTGTGGTCGTGATTAAAGATAAGTAGGATGAAGGTGGGGGAAGAGTACTATTTAAAAGAGCGCAAACTTACTTAATTCTTTAATCACGACCACTTATTATTATCCACACAAATATGACAGAAATATGACAAAATAGGGCCAATTTCTATCACTCCAAAAACTGCTCTGCTAATTTCCAGGCTAAGCTTTTTTGAATTTTTTTCGCATCAACCAAAAATTACTTTTTACTAAAAAGCCCATTTGGGGTTTGATTTGACTTTTATAAAAATACTTTTTATAATAAACGCATGAAAAAAGTTACAAAAAAAATCCAAAAAGCTGGTAAAAAGGTGGAAAAACGGGCGGCTCAAGCAGTTAAAACTGCAAAAAAAGACGTCAAGAAAGTCACGCGTACCGCTAAAAAAGATATCAAAAAAGCCAAAAAAACTGCTCACCGCAAGGCAGAAAGAATCGAAGTTTCTATTAAAAGAAGCAAACCTGTTAAAGCAGCTCGCAAAGCCATCAACCAAAAAAGCGTTAAGAAAAGTGAAGAAAAAAATGTTTTGATTCTCTTTTTGATCGGCATTATCTTGTTTTTCTTGATTTTGCTTTTAATCGCTCGCTGCGTTTTTTGCTAATTTAAATTAAAACAAAAGAAAAAGCCCCGCTAAGCGGGGCTTTTGTGTTTAAGATTCTCCATCGTTCAATGAAGCGCGTAGAAGAGATCGAAGATCGCTTCTTGGCTCATTGGCCAGCGCCCGAAGAGGGCACCGACGAATCTCATACCGATCATGAAAAGATAGAGGATGAGTAGGCCTAGCATGGCTAAACCAACTAACTTGACTAACTTCCACGACCAGATGCCCAGGATCACCGCGTAACCGTAGAATCGATCGAAGATCGATTCAGAGTCAGCGGCAGCGGGAACATTAGCGACTGGCTTTTGGTCCGCTTGATCATTGCTGATCACGACAGGCTGCTCACAAACAACATTTTGTGTTGGCGCGAACAAACCAATCAGGACGTCGCAGGCATGATGAAAGACGAAGTCGTCGCTGCGATGATTGCGCACCATGGCGCTCATCAGCTCGAGCAACATCGGCTTACAATGCCTCACAGCATCGTAATCGTCGTAGCCGGCGCCATCATTGGCGACGGCGCTAGACAGCATGAAGAAAGGCACCATTAGTTTGTCGTCGTTAATGTTCATCGAGGTATTGCTTTCCAGCAATTCCAGAGCTAACTCTTGAGCATGAAACATGTTTCTTCCCTCCTTAAATTAGGCACTTCGTGCCTGAAAGCTATCGTTTAACCAGCAAACGACACTTCTCAGGCACAAATAGAGAAGAATGATGGTTTAAATCTTAAAGATCTGTTTCATCTTTCACTAGTTGAGTCGATTTGACTCGCAAGTAAGCGTTGAAACAAGCCCATTATACCACATTATAGGTCTTTTGTCAAGATGAAAAAGGAAAATTGCGAATCCCCACATGAAATCCTCCACTTTACTGTATTTTAACCTTTTTAATTCAATTTGAAGAG
>JAUNST010000055.1 GCA_030539095.1 bacterium | reverse complement strand
AGATTTATTTGAAAAAATTAAAGAAGATTTATTATACGTGTGTGAGTTGATTGCGAAATCTCCTTCAAAACATGAAGGGTTAGACGAATATGTTTTTGACTACATGCAAGGACATACTTTTTCGGAGTTAAGTGAAGCCCAGCTGATAGCATTTTCAGATGAATTATTTGATTATACGCAAAAGCTGAAATTCAAGATGGCTAATTTGAATAATCAATTTGACGATGATGATTGGTTTGGGTTGAAGGACATTTTAGATGAATATGAGGTTTATTAGCCCTTAAAATGCTCTGTAAGGCTTTTTGATAGATTTATATATAAAAGTACTAGACAAGTATTAAAAACTCTTAGAAACGCAAATAAAGGCGAAATTAGGGGGTTTTCTATAAATGATTTATTCCAATTTCCTTTTCGAGTAGAAACTTTGCCCTCCAAACCACCCGAAGGCAAGCCGACCAGGTCAAACTTCGCCCTGGTCGGCCCACCTACGTGTAGTGTACTTGGAGGACTTTTCTTTCTCAAAAAGTTTTCTCGGCATAAAATATTTTGCTTTTCAGCAGTATAAATTTATTTTCAGCTTTATTTTCGTCGACTAAAAGTTTATAATTATAGATGTAGGAGGTGTCATTAGTGGTTTCAGAGAAAAAAATCATGGGGCGTCCAAAAACTCCAGCTCATTTTAAAAAACAATTTCGATATGCAGGGATTGAAAAGCGTTTTTTAGAAGTCGTTGAAAAGATGGAAAGCGAATACGACAAAAAGTTGGTTTTAAGTGTTCTTGAAGATATGAAAAAGACTTGATGAATTAGAGGGTATTTTGAGCCGATTTAGGCGAAAAAAACCCCTTGGTAAGTACTTACCAAATCACGACCACCAAAATCGAATCAAACCCACGTGGCTGTAAGGCGGAAGTCGATTTGAAAAAATAGCTGTTTTGGAGGTAGTCATGGACGTAAACGAAAAACTTGAACTAGATAAAAAAATACGTGAAATACGTGTCGAACGATATGCTTGTCAGAGCATTGCGAAGAAAGTTTTACCAAATGAAAAAGTGTCTATGTGTTTGCGTCAAATGAATGGCGAATACGTAGATGTGCACAAACATAAGCAAACAAATAAAGCTTTTTATGGTGGGTTGCGTGTATGTGGTCGTGTATGGACTTGCCCTGTATGTGCTTCAAAAATATCCGAAAAACGTAGGAAAGAATTGCAGTTAGCTTTCCAAAAACATAAAAGCCAGGGCGGTAAAGTAGCTATGTTGACGTTAACGTTTAGTCACCAGCGTACAGATAAGCTAGTTGATATTTTAGATATTTTTTCAAAAGCTACACAAAAATTTTTTAGAGGTAAATCCTTTGATAACATTCGTGAAGAAATGGGTATGATTGGTCGAATTCGGGTGTTGGAGGTTACTTGGAGTAATGAAAATGGTTTCCACCCACATGCACATATAGCCTTGTTTTATAAAAACGAAGTAGATATGAATCTCATCGAGGATAAGTTGTATCGACTTTGGAAGGCAGCATGTGCGAAATTTAAACTCAAAGTAAATCGACAACATGGGTTAGATCTGCAAGGTGCTAGTGAAGCTGAAAGTTATCTAGCGAAACATGGTAAATGGTCAATTGAGCAAGAATTGACAAAGGCTCACATCAAAAAAGGGAAATTGAAATCTTTAACACCATTTGATTTTTTACGTGAATATCTAAAAACGGAAGATGAACGCTATTTACATTTATTTCGAGAATATGCTGTAGCTTTCAAGGGAAAACGTCAGTTGCAATGGTCGCAAGGTTTAAAAAAGGAGTTTGTTATTGTCGAAAAAACGGACGAGGAATTGGCGAAAGAAAAAGCCGAGAACTCTGACATTCTCGGCTACTTGGATTGGGACCAGTGGAGACAGGTCCTGAAAAAAGAAACTCGTGCGGAGTTTTTAAATGTTTGTGAAACATTTGGTTTTGATGTTGCGGTCAAAACCTTTTGTAAACATAATATCACAATCGTTTAGAAATATTAATTGTTTAGAAAGATTTAATAAAAAAATGCAAAAATGGGGTGATTTTTTGATTACAGGAATAAATGCTAAAGATAAATTTTATTATTGCCCAAGTTGTAAAAAGTTTCATGAAATTGATTCAGCGGAGCATCGTCCAGTTAATCGAAAGTTATGTTTTTATTGTGGGAAAAATCAATCGCAAAAAACAAAAATTATTGGTGATGATAATGAGGGAAGAAGCCAGATTTGTTCAGCTTGTTATCAGACGATGAAGTTTTATATATAAATTACAGGAGAGTAGCGACAGCTGCTCTCTTTTTACTAAAGAGGACTAGATGTTTTACCCCTACATTTTTTTGGTGTGAGGGGGTGCTTTTTCTTGCGATAGTCAATGTAAGTACAGGCGAAAAATGAAGCCGGCAAATAAACGGTTTTTCGGGCGACAATGAAAGGGCAATCTCCGAAGTAGAGAACCTACATTTTTTCGTATGCTCGGGGGTATGCCCCGAAACCTGCCCGAAAAATTTTGGGTTGCAAGGGCTTGAAGGTGGAGATTTTTTTGCGTTCTTTGCAAAAAAATACTACCTGTCCCTTGCGATTCAAAAAGTCTTTTGATGTGATGAAATGCTTTTAAACCAAGAGTAAAAGATTGATAAAGAGAGATAGGGCAAGCTACGGGTTTGGCATGCCGAACTCCATATCTCACCCTAAAGGGCAAGATACGGCTTTGGCATGCCCAACCCCAAAAATAAATTTTTGACTTGTTAGGATAAATCCTAAAACCTTCACACAAATTTGAGCTGATCCCATTCGGAACAGCTGCTAATTTATGTGTTGTCGTTGCACTCGAATTTTTATTAAAGGAGTTGTTTTCAATGGCTAGAACTAATACTTATTTTCAACTTCGTATTAGTCCAGAAAATAAGGAATTTTTAAAAGAAAAAGCTGAACAATTTGGCTATTCAAATGTATCTGCATTTGTTATGGAATCTGTAAGAAATTATTTCAGAATTGAATTGGATATGAAACCATATAGAGATTTAGCAATGGAAATAGGTTATGTCGGGAAAAATATTAATAGCCTTGTTCGTAGAATAAATACTGATGGCTTTTATGGGGATACAGATTTAGAAAGAATTGAACTAAATCAGCAGAAAATTATTAAGATGATGAATAAAGAATATAGCAAATTATTGAGTTGGAAAAAGAATTTAGTTAGTAGCAAAATGAGTTTGGAAGATAAGCGAGCAGTTATTGAATCGTATAAAGAAAACCAGTTACCAATTCCTAAAAAAATATTGCTCGAAGATTTATTTGAAAAAATTAAAGAAGATTTATTATACGTGTGTGAGTTGATTGCG
>JAUNST010000023.1 GCA_030539095.1 bacterium | reverse complement strand
GGATCTTGGAATTCCAAAGCCTGCTCTTGACCGTTTACAATCAACGTCCAGCCTGGAAAATAATAAGTATAATCAACTAAACGTACACTTTCGCTCGCTTCAACGACCAACTCACGTTTAATATCTGTTTGCGCGCCAAAAGTTAATTTGCCAGTCCCTTCCACAATTTCCGTTTGTACAGTTTTTGCCGGCAAAACGCCAGTTCCTCCACTCCACACCGTTTCCAGATCATTGCCATGCAAATTATGGCGAGTAAAATAATAACGTTCTTGATCATAAGCTAAATAATTTTTTCCGTAAGCCTGACTAAAAACCAAACTCGTATTACAAAAAACTAAAATTACTGCCACCCAAAAAAACCATCGGTGAGCCGTCATAATTTGCATGAATAATGCTAAAACTAGAGGCGGTAAAAAAAGCATTGCCGCCAAAAAACGCCAATGATGTTGTACTTGTGATAAAAATGGCAGCTTCAAAAACAGCCAGGTAGAACTTTCACTTAATAAAAAGAGTAAAATTAACGCCACCAATAATACATAGAACAAAGCTAAAAAATATTTTTCTTGACCACGCCATTTTTTCCGCCAAATTAACCAACCTAAAATTGTCAAAACGCCAACTATTAATAAAGTTCCTTCTAAAGCACCAATGTGCAAGGCATGCACTCGTGGACCTACATCGCTGCCACTTTGCCAATATGGCCAAACACTACTCCACAACTGTCCAAAAGTAAGACCGCTTTCGGCACGCAGATATTGAACAACCTGTCCCTGAGTTAGGTACTTCACTTCTAAAACCAGAGGCATTAAATAATAACCAGCTAAACACAAAGCAGTCACTCCAGCCACCGCTAAGTTTAAAAGGGCCAATTTTTCTTTTTGCCAAAATTTTGACCACGAAGTAGCTTCAAGATAAACTTGTATCAACAAAAATAAAGCATAAAAAGCCAAAAGGACTATATATATAACGCTCATCATCGGATGACTCAAAAGCATTGCCATCAAAGATAAACTTGTTAACGCGAAACCTAAAATATATTTTCTTTTTTTAATTAAAAAATAAAAACCAATTGCTGCTAAAGGCACAAAAATACTCACGAAAAGTTCTGGCATAGCTCCGCGCGAATACAAATTAAGTAAACGATATGGCGCCACCATAAATAAGACACTGCTCAACGCGGCCGCAGGCCGCGGGAAATAAATTAAAAGAAAAACATAGAAAAAAACTGCTGATAAAAATAAGCTTAGCAAGCATAAAATATTAAAAGATGAAACTACATCATGAGTAAAAAAATTAATTGCTGCACCAACATAAAATGGTAATTGCTGCACAAAAAGAGGCGTCGGCAAACCGAAATTGGCAAAATCATTCGCCCATACAACTGGAAACTGTCCATGAGCTAAAGCTTGCGAAAAATTGGCAATATTGGTAATGTGGATAGCCCCATCATAAGTAATTGGTCTACCAGCACTAAAAAAAAGATCAAAAGTTAATAAAAAAGCCAGAATAAACAAAATCGCAGTGACTAGCCAATCAAATAAACGCCATTTCGCCAATAGTCTTCTCATTATTTCTATATTATAATATAGAAATAATGCAAAAAAACCAGGTGCCTAAAAAATTCACTCCTGCTCAACAAATTCGCTTATTTATTCTTATTACTCTCGTTCTTGGTATTAGTTTTATTATTTTCCAACCAAAAGTAAGCGCCTATCTCTTCCCTTTTGTACGCCAAAAAAAACAAATAGATTTTATAACTCAACAAAATGAAATTTTCGATCTAAATTCATATTATGAATTTAGAGAGCTAAGCGGAGGTTTTGGTAGCTGGAATTTTGCCTACGACCAAATAGACATGACTGCCATTTTAACCAGCTTGCCAAGCAACTATCAAGAGCAGCCAATCTTAGAACTAGCAAAATTCCAAGCTCCATATTTTCAAAGCCAAACTTTAATCACTGATCAAGAAACAGCTGACGCTTGGCTCGCGCAAGAAGCTACTGCTCACGCAACGGTGATTAAACAAGGATCTGATTACACTTTTTTTCAAAATAGCGATAATAGCATTACCTTAATTTTTGAAAAAACTGGCGCCGAATTTTTACCAAATCAAGGTTTTTTTGATTTAAGTAATGTTCCAGAAGAAAAAGCTTGGTTGGAAGCCAGAGCGTGGTTGGAAATTGCCCATTTCTAGAGACTTGTGCTATAATTCAACTCGAGTTATGAAAAAAAACCAACCTCATTCAACAAACAAACTTTTTTTCATTCTTTTAAGCGCAATTTTCATTTTAGCAATTTTTCTCCGTTTTTTCCGTTTAGGGCAGATTCCAGCCGGTTTACATCAAGACGAAGCTTGGTATGCCTATAACGGATTTTTATTAACAGAATCCGCTCAAAATATTTATGGCCAAAAATGGCCACTGACAGTGGATATGTGGGGCGACTATGTTACCTCCTGGCACTCCTGGTTTATGGGAATTTCCGCCCGCCTTTTTGGCAATAACACTTTTGCCTACCGCCTACCAACAACTACCGCTGCCGTTCTCACTATGATTCTTATTTGTTGGTGGCTTTATCGTCTCACCAAAAACAAACTCACGGTCGTCCTTTTCGCTCTGCTTTTTGCCACTTCACAATGGAGTTTAGTTATGTCTCGCGCCTCATCCTCCACCACTCTTGAAAGTTTAGCCATCATTTTGGTTCTGCTAGCTTATTTTGGCGTACTAAATTTCATGTGTAAAAAAGATAGTCGAATGTGGCAAAAAATTACCTTGTTAGCAGGAATTTACGGTTTACTCATTCTCGCTTATCTCACCTATTTTTCTATTCGTATCGTCCTGCCGCCAATGATGCTTTGCTTGCTTGTTTTTGTTTTTTACAAAGAAAAGAAAAATTGGCGCGAGTGGCTTTTAGCCTTTTATCCAGTCATTATTTATATGCTTTTCCCATTTTTAGTTTTTCTTAACATGCCTTATGCCCGCGGTCGTTACGAGCAAACTTCCCTCATCAACAACGATCTCATCGCCACTAATATGTTTAATATTAGTACAGCTGCCGGCAAAGTGCCTTTACCAATTTTAATTACGCGCACATTTTTTAATAAAATCACTTTGAATACGCATTTCGTTATTAAACAATATTTGGGTTTTTTCTCACCAAACGTTTTACTTTTCCAAACTGCACCACCAATTCGCTACTTTGTCCCCAATAGCGGCGTTAGCAATTACATCGAATACTTAGGTTTTTTGCTGAGTTTCGCTCTTATCGTCAATTTGTTCGCAGAAAGAAAAAATCGTGATGAAAAAACTCTTGCCACCACTCTACTTTTTTTAGCTTTCATCTGTATTTGCGCCATTCCCACTGCCCTGACATTAGACGACTATCCGAATTTGCAGCGTGGCGTTTTAATTCTGCCCTATTGGCAAATAGTGGCCGCCCTCAGTTTAAGCTTTTTTCTCAATCAAATTTACCTTAAATTTTTCTCCAGAGTGTCACGCAAAAAATATTTAAGTTGGAGCTTGACAATTGTCAGTTTCGGTATTGCCGTTTCTCTAATTCCATTTTGCCTAAATTATTTCTATCTTTCTCCATATTACGAACCGTATTATCGCTACAGTGAAGCTGAAGTTTTAGGAGAATATTTAAATAAATTACCAGCAACAGAAAAAGTGGTTGTTGATCATCGAGCTGGAATTTTTGTTTATCCTTATTTGCAAGCTCAAGAAAGTATTCTCGAAAAAAATATCGTTAAAAAAGGTCAATATTATTTTCAAAACGAGCATTTTCAAATTGATAACCGCCTCTTTTTGCGCGAAATTGCCAGCAATGGCAAAGCTACTGCAGAAATTCTGGCTTTCGACCCAGAATATTTAATCGTTAAAGTTTGGGATGAAAACAAAAACGCCGTGATTAGCTATACTCCGCCAGAATGTTTTATAGAACAGGACTCCCTCACCTACAGCAATAATAGAATCGCTTATAAAATTTATCAAAAAGATATAAATTGCAAAAAAAGATTTTTAGAAAAAGGCTTTCATGATTGATAAAAAAACCATCGCTGTAGTTTTGCCCGCTTATAAAGCCGCTAAAACTTTAGAAAAAACTTACCGAGAAATTCCCTTTGATATTGTTGATCACGTCATTTTGGTGGACGACAATAGCCCAGACGAAACGGTAGCCGTAGCCAAAAAATTAAAAATAAAAAATATTGTCGTCCACGACAAAAATAAAGGTTATGGCGGCAATCAAAAAACTTGTTACGACACAGCTTTAAAACTAGGCGCCGACATTGTTGTTATGCTTCATCCAGATTATCAATATACGCCAAAATTGTTACGGGCAATGTGTTATCTGGTTGCCGATGGCGCTTATGAAGTAGTTTTAGGTTCACGTATTTTGGGAGGCGGCGCCTTGCGCGGCGGCATGCCAATTTACAAATATATTGCTAATCGTTTTCTCACTCTAGCACAAAACTTATTAATCGGGCAAAAATTAAGCGAATATCACACTGGCTATCGCGCTTTTAGCAAAAAAGTTCTGCAAAGTATTGATTATCACCTTGATGACGATGATTTTATTTTTGATAATCAGATGCTAATTCAGATTTTTGAAGCTGGTTTTGAAATCGCTGAAATCACCTGCCCAACTAAATATTTTGAAGAAGCTTCTTCAATTAATTTTGTACGAAGCAGCAAATACGGCCTGCAAGTCTTATGGGAAAGCTGCAAAGCTTGTGGCAGAAGATTAACAAAAAAATCTAAGCGCACTGCCCAAAAGGGTAAATAAGATTATCCGAAAATTTCACGAAAAAAGTTTTTTACTGATCTAAAAAAACCTCATTTTTTTGATCATCAACTGCTAAAATACGGCTCGCCCAATCTTGATAAAAACTTTTTTCGTGGCTAACCAAAATTAAAGTTCCCGTAAAATCAATTAAGGCTTTCTGCAAAGCTTTCTTAGCTAAAACGTCTAAATGATTGGTTGGTTCATCCAAAATTAAAAAATTACTTTGGCGCAGCATCATTAAAGTCAATTTAACTTTTGCTTGTTCTCCACCGCTCAAACTGACAATACGAGAATTAACTAAATCTTTTTTTACTCCAGCTTGAGCCAGTTTTGCTCGAATCGCACTTTGCTCTAAACTTGGAAAGGCCGACCAAACAATTTGCAAAGGCGTCATTAAAAGATCTTGCCACTTTAAATCTTGTGCGAAATAATTCACCTTAGTGCCAATAGTAAATTTACTTACGCCGGCCAGAGCTGGAATTTCACCCAATAAAGTTTTTAGCAAAGTTGACTTACCAATACCATTGAAGCCCGTAATAACAATTTTTTCTCCTGCACGCAGGCGAAAATTCAAAGCAGGCAGCAAAGCCTTTTCATAACCAACCACTAAATTATTTACTTGCAAAATTGTACCAGCTGGACCAGTAGCAGTGGCAAAACTCAGGCGCAAAGACTTTTGATTTTCTGTTGGCGGAGCCAGGCGCACCATTTTATCTAACATTTTTTGTCTACTTTGCGCCTGGCGAGCAGTGGCGGTGCGCACGCCATTGCGAGCAATGTAATCTTCCGTTTTGGCAATCAATTTTTGTTGTTTTTGATAAGCATTGCTTTGAGTCAAGTTTTGTAATTCTTTCTGCTGCACATAGTCGTCGTAATTACCACGATATTTTCGCAACTGTCCGTTTTCAATCACCAAAATATGAGTAGCTATTTGATTGACAAAACTCATGTCATGCGAAATTAGCAATAAAGCCCCAGCAAATTTTTGTAAATAGCTAGCTAACCAAGCCACATGCTCTTTATCCAAAAAATTTGTTGGTTCGTCAAGCAAAATTACTTCTGGATTCTCCAGAAGTAATTTTGCCAAAATCAATTTTGCTCGCTGACCGCCGCTAATTTCGCCAATTTTTTTATCCAAACCTACCGCTGTTAAACCTAAACCAGCGGCAATACGACGCAACTTCAGGTCTAATTCTTCAAAATCGGCTTCCGCTAAAACTTGCTGTTGATGCAAAACTTTTTGCAAAAGTTTTGCATCATAATTTTTCTCTAAAACCGCCAAATTTTGGTCCAATTTATCTTTTAAATCATATAGTTCAACAAAAACACCGCGCAAATATTCCAACAAAGATAAATTTGTATCTAATTTTGCATATTGATCTAAATAACCAACTTTTATCTTGTCGTCCCACTCTATTTTGCCACCATCAGGATCTGCCTCACCAACTAAAATATTAATCAAAGTACTTTTGCCAATACCATTAGGACCAACTAAAACCAAATGTTCTCTTTGATTCAGTTCAAAATTAGCCTCCTCATACAAGACTTTGTCACCAAAACGCTGGCTCAAACGTTCAACTTTTAAAATACTCATAATTTTTTACAAAGAACGATTATTCTAACATGGATAAAAAAATATTAACGACTCCACGCTTTACGTTACTAATATGCGCTGTTTTGAAGAAATCCAAGCCAGCACTTTTTCCGCTAAACTTACCCATTTAGAGGATGAAGATGTCACTTTTAAAGATAATGCCGGTGTTTATATTACCTGATGGTAACAAACACCGGCGATAACTTAGAAAAATAAATTAAAATTTATTTTTGCCAACGTTTTAAAGTTGGTAAAAAGGAATCTACTATTTTTCGCGCTTCTTCAGCGCTCATGGCATTCTCACCCTGAGTCATAAAAGAAACATCTAAATCGGCCATTTGCGCCAAAGTAATATCCGGTTGAGTGAATTGACCATCTTTATAACAATAAATACAGTATTCGTCGCTCAAACTACCATCTACTTCTGTACCATATTGCGCTTCTTCCGTATTCATCGGCATTCCGCACGATTGACAATATTCTGCTGCCATAAAAACCTTTCTTTTTTTTACAGTTATATTTTTAATCTTTTTCAAATAAATTTTGCAAATCTTTTAGATCTTTTTCTAACAACAGGCGCATATTTTCGTTATAGCCACTTACATCCGTAGTTTTGACTGTTCGCAAAATTTGCCGATGCAATTGAGGTTTCACTCTAGCAATTTCTCGCAAACCTTTAAGACACTGCCTTGCAGTAATGGGCTTCTCATCAGCTAAATGTTGTAAGTATGTTTCCAAATTTTTGTCTAAAAAATTTTCTTTATCCCAACGAGCATTAGCTGCTATAAGCAATAAGCCGCGATTACGTACATACGAATTCTCGTCAATTAATAATTTTATAAAATGTGGCAAAAATTGTTTTACAACTGATGATTTTTCACTTTCTGCCAACAATTTTTTCATCGCGGCGCAGCCAATCCGATTATCTCGATTTTCTAAATCGTTCACCAATTGTTTTATTTCAGTTTCTTGCACTAGCTATCATTTTACCGCAAAATTTTCTCAAAAAAGGATCTCTTTCTCTAAGCTTTCTGCTGTTATAATCAAATCCATGAATCAATCTCTCACTTCTGCCTTTCTCAATATCTTGCCAAACTTAGCTAAAAATAGTTCACCGGATATCCTTGCCGCTTTTAAAAACAAAATCAACTCCGGTCACTTCACCCGTGCTCAAGATCCTGTTTCTCATATTAACACTATGGCTGCTTTTTATGACCCCAAACTTGCAGAAATTTTTTGGGGCTTTCATCTAAAAGCTCAATGCTATTGCTTTAATGGCGGCCACACTGACGAAACAGATTCTTCCCCTGCCGCCGTTATTCAGCGAGAAATTTCCGAAGAACTAGGACTAGATTATGCTCTCGCTAACATTCATGCACCAGAGCTAATTACATGCATGGATATTTATAATCCCCAATTTCCCTGTCGTGAACATTTTGACGTTTTTTTCTTTTTTCCCGTCAACAAAAATCATTTTCACTTTGATGCACAAAAAATGGCCACTGAATACAGCCATTGGGGTTGGTATCCGCTTGCTCAAGCTAAAAAAATGAATAGCAGTACTAACAATTTTCAAGCTCTCGAACTTATCGAAAAAAAACTAATTAGCAGATAAATTATTTCGCTTGACTACACACTCAAATTTTACTTCGCAAAACCCAGCGCGCCGACGCACAAAGCTTTTTGCAAATTCAGTCATTTTTATTTCCACTGGCGCCATTAATTACCGGTAAACTTTCTAGCCAAAAAGCTAAGCCGTCATTATCATTTGTGTCAATTTGATGAAACCCAAACTTAGTTAAAGCGTCAGTGGCGTTACCCATAATAATGGGATAACCAACGACCTGTAAAGCTTCCAAATCGTTTTCACTGTCGCCAACCATTGCTATCTCCGTTAAAGGAGTTTCATTTAAACGCGACCAAACTTCAAGAGCATTACCTTTATTAACATCTTTGGCAGTAATATCTGCATAAACAGTACCATCGTAGCCAAGCATGGTTTTGAAATTGAGTTCCAACTTATTTTTCTCCAAAAATTGAAGGAACTGTTCATTAATTTCATCAACTATAACTAACGGCAACTGTTGATTATAACTTTGCGTCAAAATTAATTCTTTTTTAATTAAATGGTGCCTTTTGGCAAAATCTTCAAGAGTTTGCTTATTATTGCCGACCACGCAAGCCTGATTAGCATTAAAAGAGACTGTACTAGACGTCAAAACAACGTCGTTCAAATTAGCCTGTTCAAAAATTTGCTTAACCGTAGTTGCAGCTATTAATTTTTGCCAAATTATTTCACCTACCGTGGTGATAATCTGAGCGCCGCCACTAAAAATATGAGTTTGGTTAGCAGAAAAAAATTCCAACAAAGAAAGTCTTGAACGCAAAGAAATAAGTTGCCTACCTGTACAAAGTCCAACTCGATAACCTTTGACCTGCACCTGTTTAATTGCCGCTCTCGTTCTAAGGGTAATTTCCTTTCGACTATTAGTAATAGTTTTATCAAAATCTAAAAAGATAGTGGTCAACATAAAAAATCTAATCTAAATCTTAATTTAAATAAAATTATATCGTCCTTCTATCCGTGCATCTAAATGCGTATTCAAAGTCAAATATTCATCAAAAATATCAAGCGCAGAAGTAGAGATAATACGTGGTTTTTTATTAACTTCCACCTCTTTTAAAGAAACACCCAAAAAATCTGATAAATTATTAAAGTGGAATTTTTGCAATGCCACTGAATATTTTTTACGAAGATCAACAGTTTTATTTTTAAAGGTTAAGTCAACTATTTTTTTCGCTTTTTTATCATAAGTCACTTGCCAATTTTTCGAAATTTGATAATATTCAGTCTCCCCAGTAAAAGCTTTATCACGCAACAAATGAGTAAAAACTTGATACAATTGTTTACCAGTCATTTCCAAACTATAAATATCATCGTCATAAGGAAAAATTTCCACTAAATCACCATACTTTACCACTGGCCCTAATTTTTCCCCTCGAATACTGCCAGAACCAACAAAAACTAAATCCACGCCAAAACTACTTTGCAAAATATCAGCAAATAAATTTCCTAATTCTGTTTCTTGATTGCGCACAGGATGAGTTAACGGGCGCACAAATTTTGTTAACAAACGTCCATACTTACGATCAGTTTCTTTCTTATACTTCAAAATCGTATTTTCTAAATCCACATCGCGCGGACAATGAGCAGCATTAATAGGAATAGTTTTCCAAGTGTAAGAATCAATGCTATTTGTATCTGTATTTACTTCCATATCAAAACGACCAATTTGATCAGTGCCTACGCCCGCCTGAGCAATTAAAACATTATTAACTCGAGCTGCTTTTTTCAAAAAAGTGTGCGAATGACCGCCAATAATTATATCAACACCCCATTTTGGATTAAGTAATTTTGCTAATTTTTTATCCGCAGCAAAACCAATATGAGTTAAAACTACGGTTAAATCAATGTCTTGAGTACGATAGTTATTACAAATCTTACCAACCGCCGCTGCCGCTTGTTCTACATCCACAAAAGTACCCAAAAGTTGATCAGATTTGGCATTTGCCATAATTTCTTGAGTCAAAATACCAATAAACATAATTTTCATACCATCTACTTTGAGAATTTTATGAGAATTAAAAAGTCTAGTTTTGGTAGTTTTAATATAAAGATTGGCGTTTACAATTGGGAACTTGGCACACTTTTCCAAAAAAACCAGATGAGCAATACCGTAGTCTATTTCATGATTGCCCAAAGAAACCACATCCGGAGCCAGCAAATTCATAATATCGATTGTAGAAATACCTTTAAATTCGGAATCAATAACAGAACCGCGAAACATATCCCCCGCAATCGCATAAAGAGTATTCTTATTTTGCGCTCGTACTTTATTAACGTAACCAGAAAGTCTAGACGCACCCCCAAGCAACTTTTTATCAATTTTTTCCGATAAAAAGTCTCCATGCAAATCATTGGAATGCAAAATTGTTAATTTTTTAAGATGCTTTTCTGCCACTGCCATAGCTTCAGCAATTATAGCATAAGCTTTTATTCAAAATATTCAGTTTAGAGAATAATGTTTTACCAACAAAAAATGATCAGCTTAAACTGACCATTATCAAAAGCTCCTCGACTAGGGGTCGAACCTAGAACCTACCGGTTAACAGCCGGTTGCTCTGCCATTGAGCTATCGAGGAATCAACTAGCCCTATTATAACACTTTTAACAAAAAAATTAGCTTAATCAGTAGGTAAACTTTCGCAAGGAACGCCATCTTTATCACGGTCCAAGCCATTTACATCACCATCTACGCCACCCAATTTATCAAAAAACTTTTGCGCATCAGCTTGAGTAGCAAAATCGTCACAATTATAATCACCGGTCGCTTTACCGCCCTCCGTAACGATATTTCCCTCTTTATCGCGCATAATATTGCCCGCTGTATCAGTGACTACTTTGGAATCCGACCAAGATTTACCAGATAAAATTTTACCTAAATCCCAATCATTATCCGTTATTTGCAAGCCCAAAGCCGCCACCAAAATCACACCGACCACCGCCAAAATTGGTTTAAGAATTTTCTTAGTACCCTCAGAAGCATTTTCCAAAGAAGAAAGTTTTTTTAACGCCATAAATTCCTTATTAAAAATTAAATACCTAATAACTGATCAAACATTCCCAGCGAATAAAGCATATATGCCACAATTAAAATTAAAACGACAATTACAATCAAACGCACCACTTTATTATCGCGCGCGTTCACTTTCTTGATTTTTTCTTGATTATTTTTCATATAATCGCATTCTACACAAAAAAGCCGCTAAAAACAAGCGGCTCAATTTTTATGTAGCGAGGATGAGAGTTGAACTCATGACCTGCGGTTTATGAATCCGCCGCTCTAACCAACTGAGCTACCTCGCCATCAAGACGAGCTATTATACAATAGAAAGTACTCCTAATCAAGATAATTTCTTACTCGTTTTCAAAGCAACACATTATTTAGCATATTGATAAAATTCACAATTTCTTGACTTTTAAAATAAAAATCGCTATAGTCAAATAATATTAAACAGAAAGGTAATATGTCCGAATTTAATATTGATAACGAAAGCGTTGACGCCGAAGAAAATTCGCAAGAAATTGTGGAGCAATTAAATAATAAAGTGGAAGATTTAAAAAACCAAGCCGAAAAACTTATTCAAGATTTAAATGATTTAGCCACCACAATTAATGGTTTAGAACAAAAAACATCTGAGGTAGAAAATCCTCCAACCGCTGCTTAATTCTCAATTATTTTTTAGAAAGATTTATGTTTAATGATGATATAAATTCCAGCCAGCCGCAAGCAGATAATGAGCAAAAAGAGCTGGAGCTATTGCGCGAAATCGCCACTCTCCGTTCTGAATTACGAGAAATCAAAGGTTTATTAATTGAATCCCAACACCAATTAGTAACATTACGCGATCGCGTTTC
Organism: bacterium; assembly: GCA_030539095.1. Classification (GTDB taxonomy): domain Bacteria; phylum Patescibacteriota; class Microgenomatia; order UBA1400; family PJMF01; genus JAUNST01. The sequence continues at coordinate 2,102 of JAUNST010000023.1, read as the reverse complement.
GCAATTAGAAACAAAAATAAATCGCGACCAACTTTTAAACTAAATTTAATATTGATTGCTTTGAAAGCATTTTTTGTGCTATAATTCACAGTCTTGTGAAAAACAAGTGACGCGGGGTAGTGTACGGTGCACGCGAGGCTCATAATCTTGCAGGCTAGGTTCGACTCCTAGCCCCGCAACATCAACGAAATTCTAAGTTTTCAATTAAAAAAGGATTGTCTTCAATTTTTATTTCTTCTTCCGTAAGAAAATATTTTTTTATTCTGTAACCAGAAGAATAACCCCATTCTTCGTCAGCTTCACGATTAATTTTTACGTCTTCAATTTGCCATTTATTTGTAAAATCCGCATGCCGACTATCGCCAATAATTAAAAAAGTTAAAGGCACTTTTTGGTTAACTAAATACGGTTGATGATGCTGGTGCGCCCAATAGCGTAAGGCATACTTAGCCTGATAAGCGTATAAGTTGGGCGTATAAACATAATGACTAAACTCTTGACCCTGAGCTGACTGATAAATATCACTCGCCAAGCGATCGTAGAAAGACCAAAAGATTTCGTGACTTTCTTCCCCATCGCTGGTATAAATTGCAATCCAGCGCCACTCCGCATAAAAATTACAAATTATTGCCAAAGATAAAATTATTTTCCACCACCAATCATTCTTTAATATCGCGACATAAGCCACCCAAAACACAATTAAAGGCAATAAGTTATCATAGTAAAAATCCCACAGTGGTCCTTTAAAAGGCGCCGTCGCTAACCAAAAACCAACGATCATCAGCATTGATAAATCATAGGCGCTGCGAACACTTTTTTTATCGCGCTGAACTAAAAAACCAGCCCAAATTAAAAAACCAAATGATAACAAACTACTAGGAACTTTTAACCAACTATTATCGGTGGTGACCAAGGCAAAACAATCAATAAATGCCGTTAATCTTTGCTGCAAATAAGCTAACAAAGAAAAATCGGCTCCGCCATTACTGCTAGAAGTAAAATAATTAATAATAGAATTTAATTGCAAAAAATCATGGCGCCACTCAAAAAGTAAAAACGTAGACAAAGGCAACAAAATTACCAGCCAAGACAATAAATGCCAATATTTTTTACTCTTAAAAATTTGGTAAAGAGAATAAATTCCCGTAACTACTAAAATTGGACCGCCAAAAGCCATCTGAAACTGAATTAGCATGCCAGCTGCAAAAGCGGCCAAAGCCAATTGCCACCAACAGTGTTTTTGTGTATACCACCACAAGAAAAAGAAATAAATAAAAGAAGCAAAAAAAGCTCCACCAGACTGCATTAGACCAACTGGCAAAGCAATTTTTAAACTTGCAAGTAGTGCTACTGCCAATAGAGCAGTTTTTTTATTAGTGATTTTCCGTGCACAAAAATAAAAAGCCGCGCCAGCCGCTAAACTTAAAACCAGCCAAAACCAACCAGTGGCAAGAGGATTTCCCCCAGATAAAAAGAAAACTGGCAAATTTAAATAATACCAAGCTGGTCCATGAAAAACCCCAGCAATACTAGTGCGCGCACCAATTAAAGATAGTTTGTGCTCACTCACCATTTCATCTAAAATTAAAAAGTCGCGCGCAATATCAGTGTGATAATATAAATCACCGCGCAGTAAATAAAAAGCGCAAGTGCAAACAAAACAGATCAAAGCGAAATAACAAAAACAGTTCAACCAATTTTGTTTTAACCAACGAAAAAAATTAGCCGCCATGATAAAATCATTATATCATGGCGGCTAAAACAAAAATTTTCAATTTTTAATTAACGATCGCCACCCATTCTCACCGCATTACCATAACTATTTACAGTTTGTGTCACTGCTAATTCGCTAGTGCCACCGACACTTAAAATCGTACCCGGCTGGTAAGTACCATTAACCAAACCACCGTTATTAGTGCCGCCTTGATATAAAATATACATGCCTTCCGTTAAACTCGGAGTACTAATTGTCACAGTCTGAAAAGATTTTTCCGCCATAAAAGCAACAATTTTATCGCCTTCAACCGTAGTCAAAGCTAAATCTGTGCCGGCTGGTAATGAATTATCCAAATTTAAAAATAAGGCATTTTGGCGTGAATTAG
>JAUNST010000022.1 GCA_030539095.1 bacterium | reverse complement strand
GGTTACGGCCAGAATTTAAAGCGTTTATATCTTTCAGTTTAAAGAATTCACCTGTTTTTTATATTTATATTAAAAATAGGTTATTAAGCTGTTTAGTAGTGTTAACCGCTAAACACAAATCAAGTAATTCTTTTTCGTTTACTTCAATTTCTTGGTCTCTACTCTGGTTACTCAAATGGCACTGGAGGACTTGCCAGCCAAGGTAGTGGCGGAAACTTCTGGTCAAGTACTAGTCTTAGTTTGACTAATTCTCGTGGCTTGGTCTTCCTTTCTACTCTTGCTAGTCAGACGACCAGTCACAATAAATTCTATGGAATTGCTGTGCGTTGCCTCGAAAACTGAAAACTTTATTTGCTCAAAAGAGCGTCAAACTCAGGTTTTTGAGTCTCTACTCTGGCTACTCTTATGCTTCTGGAAGAATCGGCAATCAGGGCGGCGGCGGCAACTTTTGGTCCAGTACAAGCGACAGTGCTGTCTACGCTCGTACACTGTACTTCTATTCTACTGCTGCTTACCCGACGCCCAACGGCGACAAGTTTTACGGCTTCACAGTTCGCTGTCTCAAAACTGAAAACTTTATTTGCTTGAAAGAGCATAAACCTCTAGCTTCCTTGGTCTCTACTCTGGCAGTTCTAACGCTGCAGGAAGACTTGAGGACCAAGGTAATTATGGTTATTTTTGGTCCAGCACAAATTACAATGCTGTCTATGCCCGCAGATTACTTTTTAATTCTACTGTCGCTTATCCGACTAATAACAATCTTAAGTTCCTCGGCTTTCCAGTCCGCTGTCTCAAAACTGAATTTTTACTTGCCCACGAGGGCATAAATCTAAATTTCTTGGGTCTCTATTCTGGCTACTCGAATGCCACTGGATGGCTCGGCAGTCAAGGTGGAAACGGCGGATTTTGGTCAAATACTAGCAGCAGCCTGGCTAATGCTCGTTACTTATACTTCGAGACTACTAGCGCTTACCCAACGAGTGTCTACTATAAGTTCAGTGGGTTTGTTGTGCGTTGCCTCAAAAACTGAAATCTTTTAATTTACGTCCGTTCTCACGAACGTAAACTCCCGGTTTCCTGGGTCTCTACTCTGGCATATCTCTTACTTCTGGAGGACTCTATAGTCAGGGCAACTACGGCGGTTTTTGGTCCAGTACAAACATCAGTGCTATCAATGCTCGTAAACTGTACTTCAATTCTACTGCTGCTTTTCCAGCGGGCAGCTACGACGTCAAATTTTACGGCATTACAGTCCGCTGTCTCAAAAACTGAAGACACATTTTTGACCTTTAAGGGTATAGAACTATAATTTCCTGGGTCTCTACTCTGGTCTCTCCTATGCCTCTGGAGAGCTCCGCAATCAGAACAGCTACGGCTACTTTTGGTCAAGTATGAGTTATAGTGCTGTCTCCACTCGCATACTGAACTTCAATTCTACTACTACTGGTCCGACGGGCAACTACGTCAAATTCTACGGCTTCGCAGTCCGCTGTCTCAAAAACTGAAAATTTTAAATACTTTGAAATTTACTTTTTCTCGCTCTCAATTTCGTAAAGTTGAACGATCACGTCGTAAAATTTGCCTTCATCCACTAAGCGACGAACTTGAGTCAAACGCTCTAAAATTTTTGGCTTATCAGCAAAAAACTGTTCCATCGCCAAAATTCTTTCCATGAGCAAATCTTCTTTCAACTTCAGGGCTTTTTCCAGCATGATATCTTCCAGATCTGGAATTTTAGACTCTAGATAAGTAACAATATCTTGTTGCTTGCGAGTAGGATCCATATTTGGACGAGCGACGATCTCTTCCAAAGGTTGCAATTCTTCTTCCGTCAACAAAAGTTCCACATCATTATCCAAAAAATCGTCCCAAACTACCTTCTGCAAATCATCAAGAAAAGCTTCTTTTTCCTCTGGAGTACCTTGATTGTCTCCCACTAAATCAAAAATACTTTGATCTTCTAATTTTTGCGAAACTGTACCTTGCTTATCTGCCATTATCACCTTTCAATAACAAAACGTACACTCATTCTAACAAAAAAAAATACCGAATGCAACTTTGTTATTCTCAAATTTAGCTCAAATCAAAAATCACCTGTTTTCTCTTCCACTAGAACAGCCGCGTGTATTATAATAAAAGCTCATGCTCAATTTGCAAAACGATAAAAACGATCATTACTTTACCACCGCAATTAGTTGGCTTTTTTCGTTTCTCATCCTATTTTTACCTTTTGTTTTCTCTTGGCTTACCGACGAACTTTTCGAGTTTAACAAAATGATTTTTGTTTATATTTTTGCCATTTTAATCAGCGGCATTTATATAGCTCGAATGATTTATCGGCGTTGTTTTATCTGGAAAAAAACACCGCTCAACTGGCCTATCGCACTTTTTCTACTCTCGCAAATCATCAGCACGATTTTTTCCCTACATCCGCGCACTTCCTGGCTCGGTTACTACACCCGACTCAACGGCGGTTTATTTTCTACTCTTGCCTACATAGCGCTTTTTTATGCTTTTATCAATAATATGGATAAAAAAGCGCGTACTAATTTCCTTTTTGCTACTTTTTTTTCTGGAATTTTTATCAGCCTCTACGCTATTGGCGAGCACTTCGGTCATTCCTTCAGCTGTTTAATTATTAAAGGTAATTTTGACGTCAGTTGTTGGGTGCAAGATGTACAAACTCGCGTTTTTGCCTCTTTCGGCCAGCCAAATTGGTTAGCCGCCTACAACGTTGGTTTAATTGGTCTTGGCACACCAATTATTATCGATAATTTAAAAAACTGGCAAAAAAAATCTATTAGCAAACTACATTTTTGGGTAATTACTATCAGCGTCTACCTTAATTTTATCGCTTTAATTTTCACTAAATCTAGATCTGGCATTTTAGCTTTTTTTGCCGGTTTAATATTGACCCTGTGTTTGCAAATTTTAGCTTGGTGGAAACATCAAGACTTTAATCGCCAAAACAAGATTGCCTTAAGTTTGGCTATCAGTGGTTTCATTATTCCTGCTCTTATCTGGGGAACGCAATACACGCCCAGCTGGAAAACTTTGGTAGAAAAAATTTCCGCCCAAGAGAATTTACCCGCTAATTTGCAACCCCTACCAGAGCAATTGCCAAAAAATTTACAAGGTATTGACTTGAAAATCACCGATTCCGCTGATATCCGCAAAATTGTTTGGCGAGGAGCCTTGGATATTTGGCGCGCTCATCCGCTCTTTGGCACCGGCGTCGAAACTTTCGCCTATAGTTACTATAATTATCGTCCTAATGATCATAATTGGACCAGCGAATGGGATTTTCTTTACAACAAAGCTCATAACGAATTCTTAAATTTAGCAGCTAATTCCGGAGCTTTTGGCATTTTTACTTATTTAAGCATCTTTATCGTTTTTGGAATTTTAGTGCTTAAATATCTCTGGCAAAAAAAGAATTCACCTCTATTAATCGGCTTAAGTAGTAGCCTTGTAGCCATTAGCATTACCAATTTTTTTGGTTTTTCCACTGTCACAGTTCAAGTTTTACTATTTTTATTCTTAGCCTTAGGCGTACAAATTCTTAATAAAGACGATGAGCAAACTATCAATAATAAATTTTTTAACAAACTTTCCCCTACTTTTGCCTATTGTCTATTAGTCATCATAATCATTTTTTCTTTAAGTAAAATTTGGGCGTATTGGTCCGCGGATTTTAACTACGCGCGCTGCAAAAGTTTAAGCGGCAAAACTGATGCTGCCACTTCTTTGGCTTATTGCCAGCGCGCTATCGAACTTTCTAATTCTCACGAATCACTATATTTATCCGATACAGCAGATTTTTATGCGCAATATGCGCTTGCAATCGCCAAACAAGATCCGCAAAACTCGCTTATTAATACCTTAGCCAATGAAAGTCTACGTTCAAGTAATCTAGCACTCAAAGAAAATCCATGGCATCTTAATCTCTATAAAACTCGCTTTCGCACTCTCAATTACTTAGGCAATTTAGATAATAATGCTTGGCTCATTGCTGAACAAAGCTTAGCTACTGCTCAAAAATTAGCACCTACCGATCCTAAAATCGCTTATTTTTACGCCTTAGTCCAAAAAAATTTAGGCCAAGTTGATCTCTATGAAGAGTGGCTAAATAAAGCTTTGAATTTACGACCACTTTATTTAGAAGCTCGGTTAACGGCAGCGCAGTTAGCCCAGACTCAAAAAAAATACGATTTAGCCAAAGCGCATTACCAATTTATTTTGGATTACATCGATGAAGAAAATCAAGTTGCCAAAGAAGAAATTGCCCATTTAGCAACTTTTTCTGCTATAATAGACTAAATTTTTATGATGAAAATTATTACTGCTCCAAATGTCGTTTTGCGTCAGGTAAGCACGCCCGTAAATACGCAAGAAAGACATTTGCAACGTTTATTGGACCAGTTACAACAAACTCTTAGCCATTCAGATATTGGTGTTGGTTTGGCGGCACCGCAAATTGGCGTTAATCTGAGAGTTTTGGCTCTTAAACTAACGCCAGCAAATCAAGTTGTTTGTTATCTTAATCCTCAAATTACTCAAACTAGCACCGATAAGACTTTGCGCTCACGCGAACAAAAAAAAGACGACTTGGAAGGCTGTTTATCTCTACCAAAAATTTATGCACCAGTGCCGCGCTATGAATGGATCAACGTTACTTATCAACAGCTAGAAAACGGAAAATTAGTTGATAAATCAGAAAGATTTTCTCAATTTGCTGCTAGAGTTTTTCAGCACGAATATGACCACTTAGACGGAATACTTTTTTTGGATCGAGCTTTAGATGCTGGAACTAGTCTTTACTACGAAAAAAATGGCGAACTGACAGAAATTGATCGTCAACAATTACAAAAAATTCTACCAAATTTTTAAAATGTCGTATACTTTTCTTTTAGCTTCTACTACAAATTATGGCGTTATATTAGCAGAAAGTTTGCTAAAAGCGGGATTTTTTTGCCACGGCGTACTAACGCCCACCGCTCAACCAGCCGGACGCAAAAAAATCATCACTAAAAACCCAGTCCAAATTTGGGCAGAAGCACAAAATTTGCCCATTTTTTTCGTCGAAAAAAAACTCGATCAAGCTTTAATTGCCAGTTTGCCAAAAATTGATTTTTTACTGGTCGCCGATTTTGGTTATTACGTACCAGAAAAACTAACCAACTTAGCCAAGTATCTAGCGGTCAACGTTCATCCCTCTGCTCTACCAAAATATCGTGGTTCTTCCCCAGGGCAAGCAGTAATTTTAAACGGAGAAAAAAATTCTGCCGTTTCCCTAATTCAAGTAGCTAAAGAAATGGATGCCGGCGATTTATTAGCCCAAATTCCTTTTCAAGTTAATCAAAATTGGAATAAAGATCAATATTATGATTTCGCTTTTTCGCTGGCTGCGCAATCATTACCACAAAAACTACTCGATTTTGCCGAAGGCAAAATCAAACTTACTCCCCAAAAAGGCGAGCCGACTTTCGCTCTTAAATTAGATCGTGCAGCTGGTTTTATCAAAAATATTCAAGCTGAACCCATGCTTACTTATCGCAAATTTTTAGCTTATCATCCATGGCCAGGAATTTGGACTCTCGATGAAAACGGTAAACGAGTTAAAATTCTTGCCTGTCATCTCGATCAAAAAAAAGAATTAGCGATAGATCTAATTCAAATTGAAGGCAAAACAGCAAAAAAACCATAAAAAAGGCTCCACCACTTGCGTGATGAAGCCTAATTGTTCATTGGAGAATAATCTTCACGGACCACTCAGTCTTTGCAAAATTCCTGTCCTTGCATTCCGTCCCCAAACTTAGATGCGGATCACCGTTCCGATATCGATAATTCTGTCGGGTTGCAAACCGCGTTTGCACTGCGGGCAATCGTCCCGAGAATTAGTATGAATCGGCAGGCTACCTGCCGGCTCATAAGATACCAGAGGCAATCCTTCAGGACCGCTCTCAAGTTGCGAATAAATCGCTGCTGCTGCCACCGGATGTCCTCCGGCAGACCGCACCGCTTGAACCAAACGCCCAAGCAACTTGCCGCTGCTGTTCAAATTGACCACCAACAAACAACGCCGCCCAAACAGCTTATCATCCACGCACTCCGGTAAAATGTACCGGTTTTCGTGCTCAGCGAAGATAAACAGTCGAGAAGTATCAGCCAAACGGTTGGCAATAATGGTAGCCAAAGCGACAGCCTCGTTCATCACCGCAACGTCTGTGCACATATAACGTTGGGCTTGAACGGTCAGGTCATGCGCCACATGGCGCAGATAGCGGGGGTCACTATAGATCTCTGCCAAATTGATTTTGGCGTCAACGTGAGCGCCCGACGGCAACTCATAGTGACCTTTGGTTATGGAGATCTTAGGATAGTCGTTCATTCTCCGTCCTCCTTCATTTTAAAGATCATTCTTACCAACGAACGATCCGTATTATAACACAATAGGTCAAAAATTAGCATTAAAAAATCGCCTATATAAAGGCGATTTTATAAAATCAAAAAAGAAAAATGATTATTTAGCGGCGGCAGCTTTTTTCACTACCCCATTTTTTTTCATTGTTCGCAACATTCTAGCCGGCACGCGCATTTTTAATTTTTTACCATCATCGCCCACCATGGTTACGGTTTGCAAATTGTACTTAAAAGCACGATTGCGACGATTTTTGGCGTGTGAAACAGTATGACCGAAACTAGCCACTTGAGGAAATTTAACTGAAAAACTTGTCATTTTAGCAATCTTTTTACTTAATAACCTTCTTAAAGAAGTGATATTATATCACACTTGTCGCAGTTTTTAATGCTATAATAGCCACTACTATGCGCCTTCGATCGCCGATTTTAACCATTTTTATAGTCATTGCTCTTTTCCAGATTTTTATTGGCAGTGGTCGTTTTAATGAAATCTTGAATCATCCGCTGGCTTTCGTTTTTTTGCTTTTAGCAATTTTAATAGCTTTAGTGATGCACGAATTCTTTCACGCCTGGACAGCCGATCGTTTAGGCGATCCTAATCCTCGTTTAGCTGGCAGAGTTAGTTTGAATCCATTTCGGCATCTCGATCCTTGGGGTACACTTTTAATAATTTTAACTGGCTTCGGTTGGGGTAAACCAGTTCAATTTGATGCTTACAATTTAAAAGATCCGGTGAAAGATGGCGCCTTAATTGCTGCCGCTGGCCCAAGTAGTAATTTATTGCTCGCTCTTTTAGTTGCTTTAGTCCTTCGTTTCTTCCCACTCGATGGTAATATTTATTTTTTAAGTTTTTTAGTAACGCTCTTCAGTGTTAATCTCAGTTTAGGCGTTTTCAATTTATTACCTATTTATCCACTCGACGGACATCACATTCTACGAGCTTTTCTGCCAGAAAGTTTATGCGACAGTTACGATTCTTTCAATAAACATTGGGGCATGATTGTGGCTTTTCTCTTTATTCTACCAATTTTTGGCACAGCCCCGGTCAATTATGTTCTCGTGCCAGCAATCAACTTTTTACAAAAATTGTTTTTAGGTATCTAAAAAATGTTTGTCTTTAACACTCAAGCTTGGCAAATTCGTAGCTTAGCAGTTGGCGCCATGCAAACTAATTGCTATTTTTTGAGTGAAAAAGAAGAGAAAAAAACTCTGATTATTGATCCTGGCGACGAAGGTGATTTTTTAAGTGAACAAATTTTAGAATTGCAATTGCAACCACAGGCAATCTTTTTTACTCATGGGCATTTTGATCACGTCACCGGCGCTTTACCAATATGGCTAAATTTTTCTCCGCGCGCGCTGCCCGTTTTTCTCGATCCGCACGACACTAAACTTTACGCGCGCGCCACCCAAACTGCCAATCATTTTAGCGAAACAACTGCCGATCCAATTATTCCAGTACAAAAAACACAAACTTGGCAAAAGGCAGTTTGGCAAAAACTTTTTCCGCACACAGATGTAGAAATTATTGCCGCGCCTGGCCACACGCCAGGCGGCGTCGTTTTATACTTTCCTAGCGATCATTTTGCTTTTGTAGGCGATCTGCTTTTCGCTGACGGCAGCGTCGGCCGAAGTGATTTTGCCTATTCCCGGCACGCCCAATTACAAAAAAGTATTCAAAAAATTAAAAGTTTGCCGCCAGAAACGCTTATTCTTCCTGGTCACGGCGAAGCTTTTACTCTTGCCAATGTGCTATAATAAAGTCTGAATATGTGGCCATCTTTTAGTTTTTTTGGTTTATTTGACATCTATTTTTTTAATATTTTTTTAGTCCTAGCAGCGTTTTTAGGCAGTTTTATTTTTTGGCGCCGCCTGCACCAAAACGCCAATTACAAAGAATTTATTATCTTCGATATTTTTTTATTATCAATTTTTTTAGGTTTTGTCGGCGGGCGCTTCATTTTTATTTTACTTAATTGGCCAAGATTTGGCTGGAACGTTTTAAGTTGGTTCGATATGATTCATTATCCAGGCATTGCCGTAATTTTCGCGATTGCCATCGCCGGCTTCAGTTGCAAACTGCAATTAGCAAAGCAAAAAATTGCCAAATTAGAAATTATGGATTACTGGGCACAGGCCACTTGTTTCGGCTTAATTTTTTACAGCATGGGTTTATTTTTTGCCGGCGAGCACAGCGGTTATTTAACTAATAGTTTCTTAGGCATTAATTTCCCTGGTTTAGCCATGAAAAATCATCCGCTCCAACTCTACAACGCTGTTTTTTATCTAGGACTTTATATTTATCTTAATTATCTAGAAAAAAACTATCGCACTTATAATTGGTATCGTGGTAATCGTTCTAGCGCCGACACCGGTTTTCTTGTGGGAGTTTTCCTTTTTGCTTCCGGTCTGTATTCGCTAATTACGCTCACTTTAGGTCCAGCTCAATTCTATTGGTACAACTTTAGTCTCGACTGGATAATTTATTTACTCGTCACTTTTATTGGCGGGAGTATTTTACTACAACACTCTGCTCATGCTATCCACCGCAAAAATTAACCTCAGCGATTTAATTATTTACGAAGATGAAGATGTTTTAGTCATTAATAAACCAGCCGGGCTAATTATTAATCAAGCAGAAACTCACCAACAAACTAGTTTGCAAACTTTAGTGGCCAGCTATTTACAGACGCAAACCACACCAACCACCGAAAGTTATCTCGAGCTGCCAACTGATTTTGACGTCACCTACGGCACGCCAGCAGAAATTTGGCAGCAACGTCAAGGCATGGTACACCGTTTAGACAAAGATACTTCTGGTTTAACCGTGTGGGCGAAAAGTCCGCTCGCTCTAGTTAATCTATTAAGTCAATTTAAAAATCGTACTGTCAACAAGAGTTATCTTTGCCTTGTTCATGGACTTTTCGCCCAAGAAAAAAGCGGCCGCATTAACTTGCCGCTAGGCAGAAAACTCACTAATCGACAATTAATGACCGTCACTCCAAGCGGCCGAAGTGCGCTCACGCTTTACCAAGTGAAACAAGAATGGCGTGAATTTGATAAACAAAAATTGAAAACTCTGATTCCAGACATCAAAAACAAAGAGATTGACAAACTTTATCAAGGTTTTTCATTGATAAAAGCCACTCCAAAAACCGGGCGGACGCATCAAATTCGCGCTCATCTCACCCACCTTAAACATCCTCTTGTGGGCGATCAAGCGTATCTCTCTAACAGAAAAGCAAAACTAGATGTTCTTTGGTGTTCGAGACAATTTCTGCATGCCGCCGAACTCAGTTTTACTCAACCAAGAACACAAAAAGTTCTCACTTTTGACAGTCCCCTACCAACGGATCTACAAACCGCGCTCACGTTTCTAAAAAACTAGTAAAAACCCTGCTCAAAGGCAGGGACTTTACTAGTTTTTTAATTATATCTTGACTGATTTTCTTGGCTGACAATCAAACGCATCACAGTCTCTTCAATCTGCTCACGCGTCATCTTGTTCAATTCGGCAAGTTTGTCAGCAACCACAATATTTTCGTTTATTTTATAATCGTCTCGATTTGCTTTCAGCTCCATGCTTTCTTCATGAAGCGATTTGGCACGCAAATTCAACCATTCACCTTCTAAGCTAACTTATAAAAGCCTGTCCTTCCTCACAAAAGCGAGGAAGCTGCCGGTTAAGGCAGCTCCTAACTCAATAGCCTTTTAAAGGCAAAATTTTAACCGTTCAGCGCCAGCAGCCTCTCTAGACTTACTTGCACTTGAGCTGGCTTACGACAGCCGACCTCATGCAAAATCGCTAATTGACTAACCGGGAAGATTGTTTTAATCAACCAGGAGCGATTTTGCACGTAATGGTTTCCGTCATTATCGCAAGTTACTTGCGGATAGAGCACTTGCTCCCCGACTCTAAATTTTTTTAGACCGCTGGACATCAGTCTTTCCTTTCTGCGTTTGTTTTGATCTGTCCTCAAAACAAACAATGTAAAAATAATTTGGCGCGCTGGTGCTGTCCGAAAAACTTGTGTTTCTCTCACCAGCGCTCACTCTTTAAGATTATCGGTCACTTAATAAAACCACCGTTGTCGTTAGTAGTTGATTAAAGCATCAAACTATAAGCTACGAGTACAGTCGTCTAGATATTCAGCCAAACGATAATCATAAACAATTTTCAGTTAACTTGACTAACCCAAGTTTACTCTCGAGTCGATACTACTCAATCACGAGGATCGAATAAAAGGCACGAACTCTTGAGTAAACTTGAATTAGATTTTTTGTTAGCTTACTTTTTGTTTATTTTTGTTTTAAAGAACTGCGATTAGTATAACAATTATAAGTCACTTTGTCAATACTTTTTTTAAGATTATAGGTCACTAAATTTAGGTAAAAAGTTATTAGCGGTAGCACCGTTGTTTTTACGATTTTTTGTTCAATTATTCACTTATAGGTCACTTGAGAAGCACAAAAAATCACTTAGCAAAATTGCTTTTAGCAATTTTGCCTATTTTTCCTTTATAATACATAACATGTTATCAATTGCTCACGCCGTCACCGGCGCTTTTATTGCTGCCCAGCTGCCAGAGCCAATCGTATTTATTCCCTTAGCTATTGCCTCTCATTTTGTACTTGACCACGTAGCGCATTTTGACGCTGGCACGAACATGAAAGATCCTCGACGGAAAACATATATCACTCTGATCGCCGCCGCCGTCGACCTTTTAGTTGCTGGAATTTTAATCGCTCTCATTTGGCGGCAAACACCAACCAATTTCACTTGGCAAATTTGGCTAGGTGCTTTTTGCGGTATTCTACCAGACGTTCTCGAATCAACTGAACTTTTTTTTTCACCGCCCAATCGGAATTTTAAAACCCTTGTATCAACTTCACGAAAAAGTTCATGTTTCCACCAGCAATCCATTTTGGGGCACATTGCCACAAGTAATCCTAGTCATTTTCATTGGTCTATTAACTATATTCAGTTGATAACCAAAATCGTACAAAGTTTGTAACTTCTCGCCAAAGCGACCCATTTTTTTGCGTAAACGATAAATTTGCGCTGATATAGCAGAAGTATTGATAATTAAGCGATTACTTTTCCATAAGCAGCGCTCTATTTCTTCTTTAGTAACTAAAAAATTGCAATGTTGAAAAAAATATTCTAATAATTGGGCGTCCGCTCTGGTCAGCTTAACTTCGCAATCGTCATAAAACAAGCGTCTTTGATCTGGTTTAAAAATAAATCCTTCACCCAAAGCAAAATGCGGACTTTCCACGATCGGCACCATAGTTAAAAGATTGCGTACTCGTTCAAAAAATTCACCTTTGGTAAAAGGCTTGGGCAAATAATCATTGGCGCCTTGTTTCAAACCGAATTCGCGCGCCGTAGAAGTACCTAAACGACTAATAACTAAAGTTCTCAAAGTTGAATAACCATGTTTCAACTCAGCAAATAACTCTAAACCATCTCCATCTGGCAATAAACGATCCAAAACAAGCAAATCGCAAGTTTTTTCTTGACGAAAAAACTCCTTTGCTGACTCCAAAGTTAAAGCGCGTTCGCACACGCAAGAAAAACGATCATGCAGTTCCTGGCAAAGCCCTTCTGCCAGTAGACAATCGTCCTCAACAACTAAAATTTTGTATTTCATGGCGTCCTTCCACTTGATTCCGCCAATGGCTCAAACGAAATTCAAATTTTATTTGTTATAATAGGGACAATTATATCATAGCTTTGCCATAATACAAACAAAACCCAAAAATCCCCAGTAGTGTAATGGCAGCACAACAGATTCTGGCTCTGTTAATCTTGGTTCGACTCCAGGCTGGGGATCAAATTAAAATCGTTTTTAAAGCTTGCGTTTTATTTAAGTCATCACTCTCGTTTTGTCATGTTTTAATTAAAGTATATGACAAAATCCGCCCGTCGCCAGATACTTTTTCCGCTTCTCTTCGCCTGTTTCACCATCGGCTTCACTTTTTGCGCTTCCACTATTGCCAATTATTTCGGCGAAGAATTTAAACTCGATAATTTTCAATTGAACGTTTTGCCTCTAGCAATGTTTATCTGGTATTTGTTTATCGGAATCCCGATTAGTAAGTTTGCCCGCGTTCATAGCAATAAAAAAGTCATTCTTATCGGTTTAAGTTTGATGACAGCTGGAATCATTGCTCTAATTTTAAGTCAAAACTTTTGGCAAGCAATTTTAACTTTTGTATTGCTTGGTTTGGGTAATGTGATGCTTCAAGTAATCTACAATCCTCTACTCACTTTTATCGCTCCCAAAAACGAAGGTGCTAGCTTTATGATTCTGCGCCAAATTACCGAAGCTATCACCGGTATCGTTTTACCGCTCCTGCTTATTTGGAGCAATCGATATTTAGGCAATTGGCGCACCATTATTTGGGCTTCTGTAATTCTGGCTATTATCGCCATTATCTGGTTGAGCAAAACCAAAATTCCCCAACAAGCTGAAGAAGGCAAAATTACAAGTCAAGTAATTAATAAAATCCTTCATACACCAGGAATCGTTATTCTTTTGCTTGGCATTGTCACTATTGGCGGTTTTAATAATAGTTTAATGACGATTGTGCCAAGATTATTAGTGGAACGGACAGGCATTGCTTTTAGTCTAGCCAATTTAAGCAATACCGTTTTTTTCGCTCTCAGATTAATCGGCGAAATCATTGGTGCTTTTCTACTTTTACGCGTAAAACCTTGGAAATTCTTCAATTTTATGTCTCTAATTGGCGTTTTAGCGATGGCAGTACTACTTTTTATCAAAAGTAGCTGGCTAATTTTCGCTGTTATCGGTATCACCGGTTTCGTTTATTCCAGTTTGACCTCATTAATTTTTGCTCAAGTGCTCAAAAGAGTGCCTCAGCATCAAGATGCTGCATCTGGCTTAGTCATTACTAGTTGGTCTGGAGCTTCATTCTTTTCACTTATCACCGGTATCGTCACCAAAATTACTAATACTCAAACCAGCGGCGTCGTTTTCTTCCTCCTCTGCAGCTTATTCGTCCTCTATTTAGGAAGAAAATACACTCAACTCAAAATTTCTTAATTTAAAAGCACGATACTTAAATTAAGAATAGTGGCAAAACATAGCCAAACAAGATTGGGAATTAAACACCAAAGTGTACTACGATTTAAACGTGCATATAAATTTGTCATCTGCACAAAAACAATTAAAAGTGCTACCAAAATAAACAAAGCTACCACCGGCGCTTGAAAAGCGAAAAAGACTGGTGTCCACAAAAAGTTTAAAATTATTTGTACTAAATAAAATTTAACGGCTTCGCGCTGCAAATTTCGTTTACGAAATTCCAAAATAGAATAACGACGATTTAAAATAATCCAAGTGGCCAAACCCATGAGGAAATAAAGCAGCGTCCAAACTGGACCAAACAACCACGCCGGCGGATTAAAAAATGGTTTGGTCAAAGTGGAATACCAAGTTTGCAGACCGCCAATCATGGTGAGAGAACCAAACACGCCAGCTAAAGCTGGCGGTAAAAAAGCTAATAAAAATCTTTGACCAAAAGTCAAATTAAGACCTTTTTTATTTTTTTGCATAATAAATACATTATAAAGATAATCAACTTATAAATCAGCCGCAAAAGCAACTCAGTAAATAATTAAAATAGATTTTTAAGATTAACGCAAATTTTGCAAGATTAAAAAAATCCCGCTTATTTCTAAGCGGGATCAGAGTCTGTTCCTTAATAACTTTTCAAACGATGTCTTCTTTTTCTGGCATACCAATGAGAATGCAGCCATTAGCTTTGACCACGGCGAGAT
>JAUNST010000054.1 GCA_030539095.1 bacterium | reverse complement strand
ATTAAAAATGTTTTTCAAGTGCCTACTTTGAAAAAAGTAGTCATCAATATTGGTGTGACTGATCCAGCCGATCCACGCGCTCGCGGTCAAATTATGCCAAATATTAAAGAACAAATTGCTTTAATTACCGGTCAGGCGCCACAAGTGACTTTAGCTAAAAAAGCTATTTCTAACTTCAAATTGCGTCAAGGCGACCCAATGGGAGTGATGGTGACTTTGCGCGGTGAAAAAATGTGGGAATTTGTGGATAAATTAGTGTCGATCGTCTTACCGCGGGTGAAAGATTTTCGCGGTGTCAGTCGAACTGCTTTTGATGGCCGCGGCAATTACAGCTTAGGCATTGAAGAACAAATTATTTTTCCGGAAATTGAATACGATAAAATTGAGCGTATCCGTCCGTTGCAAATTAATTTTGTTACCAATAGCAATGATGAAGCAGCTTTTAAACTTTTGGAATTGCTCGGTATGCCTTTTAGTAAAGAAACAAATAAGGAATAAAAATAAAAGATATGGCAAAAATTAGTAAAATCGTTAAAAATCAAAAGCTCGCCACCAAAGCGGCCGCTTATAAAAGTTTGGGCGTGAAGAAAGCTAATAAAGTTTCGACACGAGTCCACAACCGTTGCTCGATCACTGGTCGACCACACGGCTATATGCGTTATTTCGGTTTGTCGCGGCTCACTTTTCGTGAATTAGCGAGTAAAGGCGAATTGCCAGGCGTAGTGAAAGCCAGCAAATAAGGAATAAATTTATGACAGACTCAATCGCCGATATGTTAACTAGAATCCGCAACGCTTATGCGGCTGGTAAAGAAAGCATCAGCATGCCTAGCTCCAAAGAAAGAGCTGCCATCGCTCAAGTGATGCTTGATGCCGGTTATTTAGAAAAAAGCGAAGTTGCTAAAGACGCTAAAGGTTTTGAAAATTTGGTTTTAGGTCTTAAATATAGCAATGGTACACCTGCAATTACCGAAATCAAACGCATTTCTAAACCAGGTGTGCGCACTTACGTCACTTGTGCCAAAATTCCACAAGTGTTGCATGGTTACGGTTTAGCAATTTTATCAACAAGTGTAGGCATTCTTTCTGGCAGCCAAGCCAAAAAGAAGGCTGTCGGTGGAGAATTACTCTGCCAAGTGTGGTAACGAGAGGAAAATATGGCAAAAATCAGTAGTAAACCAATAATCATACCAGCCGGAGTGAGTGCTGTGGTAGAAAATGGTCAAGTTAGTGTTAAAGGTCCTAAAGGCCAACTAACCGTTGATCTTCTGCCAAAAATTTCGCTCGATTTAAAAGATAATCAATTGGTGGTTAAACGCGCCGATGACAGCAGCCAAGCAAAAGCCTTTATGGGTTTAATTAAAGCGCTTTTGCGCAATGCTTTCATTGGCGTCAGTGAAGGTTACAGCAAAACTTTGAAACTAGTGGGAACCGGTTACCGGGTGGCAGCCATGGGCAAAGGTATTTCTTTATCCGTTGGTTTTTCTCACCCTGTGGAAGTGTCGCCACCAGAAAATATTACTTTGGCAGTTGTCGGTCAAGACACAATTAAAATTAGCGGTTTTGACAAACAAGCTGTGGGGCAAGTGGCGGCTAATATCCGCAAAATTCGCCCACCGGAGCCATATAAGGGCAAAGGTATTCGTTATGAAGACGAAATTGTCCGTCGCAAACAAGGTAAAACAGCGGCTAAATAAAATTAACTAGCTTTAATAAAATTTATGAAAATTAAACACAATTTAACCAATAAACAACGCCGCAGCTTACGCACACATAAAAATGTTGTCGCCACCGCGGATAGACCAAAATTGTTAATCACTCGCACCAATAAATATATTTATTTGCAAGTGATTAATGACCAAGGCAAAATACTTTTGAGCGAAAGTGATGAACGCTTATTACATAATAAAACAATCAAAACCAGTTTAACTAAAACTGCTCGCTCCGTAGAAGCCGGTAAAGCTCTCGCCGCTGCACTTAAAGCCAAGAAAATCAAGGCTTTAGCAGTTGATCGCGGTCCGTACAAATTTCACGGCCGGATCAAAGCAGTGGTGGAAGTAATTAGAGAAAACGGAGTGGAGGTTTAACATGGCATTCAACAATAATCGTAATGAACCTAAAGACAGCATGTTTGAAGAGAAAGTGGTCCAAGTCTCGCGAGTCTCCAAAAAAACCAAGGGTGGTAATCAATTTGGTTTTTCCATTCTCGTGGTCGTTGGTGATAAAAAAGGCAAGGTCGGTGTAGGCTTAGGTAAAGGCAAAGATGTGCTGAGCTCAATTAAAAAAGCCGTCAAAAAAGCTAAAAAAGCGATGATTTCCGTCCCAATGGATGGCACCACTATCCCTTTCCCAATTGAATTGAAAAAGGGTGCTGCCAAAATTATTCTTAAACCAGCTCCTAAGGGTTCAGGTGTTATCGCTGGCGGTGCTGTGCGAAGTGTAGTCGAAGCGGCCGGTATTCGCGATCTATCCGCTAAAATTTTAGGTACTAATAATCAAGCTTCCAACGTTTATGCCACTTTTGCTGCTTTGCAAAAAATGCAAGAAATGGTAACGTTGAAAAATATCAGCTTAAAATCGATCATTGAAGTGGAAGCTGAAGAAGAAGCAAAATTAAAAGCCGTCGCGGAAGCGGAAAAAGATAAATCTGCCCCAAAAACTGCTGATAAAAAAGAAAATAAACCTAAAAAAGTTTTGCCAACCAAAGCTAAACCAGTAGCAAAAAAACCGGTAGTAAAGAAAGAAACGAAAAAAGTAGTCAAGAAGTAAGATCTTGTTGTTGAGAGTTTGCTGAAACTCAGCTTGAGACTGAAAACAGTAAACAAAGGGAAAACACTTATGTCAATTTTAAATAAAATGTCTAAAACTACCCAAGCAGCAGGCAAACGCGTTGGTCGCGGTTACGGCAGTGGTAAGGGCGGTCATAATTCTGGTCGCGGCACCAAAGGTGCTGGCTCGCGTAAAAGCAGCAGCATGCCTTTATGGTTTGAAGGTGGTCAATTGCCACTCGTCAAACGTTTGCCGATGATTCGCGGTAAATCTCGCTTTAATACTCTAGGTAAAATCGCCGAAGTTAATTTAGGTGATTTAGCCAAGGTGAAAGCAGAACAAATTACTTTGGATAGTTTAAAGCTCGCCGGTTTGGTGGAGAAAAATGTTAAAAATGCCAAAGTAGTAGCCACTGGTAAATTAGATAAAGCTATTACCGTGAGCGGTTTACGCATCAGTGCTGGCGCCAAAAAAGCGATTGAAGCAGCTGGCGGCAAAGTTGCCTAAAAAGTTATTACGAAATTTTTAAACGCCGTGTTGAATTAAAACACGGCGTTTTTATATTTCAAGGGCGCCTTGCGCCAATCTCTTTTTGCGTGTATAATCGACTCATGCGAATTACATCCTTAGCCTTTAAGGCCTTGTTTGGTCGTGCTGCGTCATTGCGGTATCTTATAACTAAAGTTATACCTCTCTCTCTCTCT
>JAUNST010000021.1 GCA_030539095.1 bacterium | reverse complement strand
AAAAAAGTATTTCTTTTTGGGCCAAAATTGACTTTGGTTAGTGAAAATGATAAAATTCCGCTGTGCTTAATCAAACTTGGAAACAAGCTGTTACCGGTCAGTGTTTACGTGGTAATTTTCCGCAAGTGCGGCAACGTTTTTTTGATGAAAGATTGTTCAATGGAGAATTGGCAACACCTCCGGTTAACTGGAAAAAGTTTGTCATTAATACAAGTTTAAATTGCAGTTTGGCTGTGGGAGCTTTAATGCTGGTGGCATATTTTGTGCCACAATGGACTTTTAATTTATTTCCAGTTTTAACGGAAAATTTTATTCAGGCAGAAGAATTAAAAACTCCTGAAACGACCGATGCTGCCACCGAACAATTGATTTTGTCGTCATTGCCAGAACGAGATGAAATATCGGCAACAGCAACGGCGAAAATTAAACCAAAATATAATTTAAATTTACCAGCTGGTCAGTGGTTGCAAATTGAAAGCGTAGGTATTGATGCGCAAATTTTGAGTAACGGTGATATTAATGACAAAAAAGCGGTTAATAAAATTTTGGATCAAGGGATTTACGCTTATCCGGAATTTGCGAGCTATGGTAGCCAAAATAAACCGGTAATTTTGGCTGGTCATCACTACAATATGTGGACAAGTGTTTCTAAAGATACGCAAAGTTTTCAAAAACTGGATCAAGTGCAAGTGGGTGATGTGGTTGTGATCACCGATAATCAAAAGCAGTGGACGTATCAGATTTATAAAGTGGAGCAAGCGGCTGCTTTGACGGAAGAAAATGCTGACTTAATTATGTACACTTGCGTTTTTTGGTGGGACAGTGAGCTGCGCTTGTTTACATACGGTCACTTGATTAATCCTTAAATTTGACAGTTGGTCTTTTTATGTTATAATAGTCAGGCACTTTGATGTATGAGGTGCAATTTTAAGTTTATTTCCGATGAGAACAAGAGGTCAAAATTAATTAATTGCTGTATTAGTTTAAGAATTTTTCTTGAATATGGCAGTCTTTGACCGAGTAAGAAAGGAATATCCATGGACAATGGACAACAAGATACGTCATTAGTAGACAAGCTGAGCGCAGAAAAACCGCCAGTAATAACTATGCCAATGGTGACAAAGATTACTAAGGGTGTGGTGACTGCGCCTGTAAGTAGGGTGGCGCGAATGCCGCTTAATAAAAAGATGGATGAAGATAGAAGAACACAACCAATGAGAGGTGTTCTAGACATCGTTAGAGAAAATCTTGGCGTAGCTAGAGTCCGCTACTCGGAAGATGAAAATGATGTTTATATTCCAGCTAATTTAATTCGTAAATACAAGTTGCGTGCGGGCGATGTGATCGAGGGCGTAGCGCGCGAGCCAAAAGAGAATGACCATTATTGGGGTTTGGTTAACATTGAAAAAGTTAACGATTTGCCTTTGGATGAGTTTCTTCGTCAAGATCGAGTCAAATTTCATACCTTAACGCCTGTTTATCCAGATGAACAAATTAAGTTAGAGTCTGGCTCAGAGCCGCTTTCAACCCGAATTGTCGACTTAATTGCGCCCATTGGTAAAGGTCAAAGAAGCTTGATTGTTTCGCCGCCGAAAGCTGGTAAAACTACTTTCTTAAAAGAAATTAGTACTGGCGTGGCCGCTAATTATCCAGACATTCATTTAATGGCGGTTTTAATCGGTGAACGTCCAGAAGAGGTGACGGATTTGCGCCGCCACATTGAAAAAATTACTCAAGGTAGAGGAGAAGTGGCGGCTAGTAACTTCGATGAAGCTGCGGATGTGCAATGTAGAGTGGCCGAATTGGCTTTGGAGCGCGCCAAACGTTTAGTGGAACGTGGTCGCGATGTGGTTATTTTGTTAGATTCAATTACGCGTTTGGCGCGTGCTTACAACTTATCTATTCCGACCTCAGGCAGAACGCTTTCTGGTGGTTTTGATCCGGCAGCTTTGTTTCCACCAAAGAGATTCTTTGGGGCGGCTCGCAATTTCGAAAGAGCCGGTTCGTTGACGATTATTGGTACGGCTTTAGTTGACACTGGCTCAAGAATGGATGATTTGGTCTATGAAGAGTTTAAAGGCACTGGCAATCAAGAAGTTCACTTAGATCGACGTTTGGCAGAACGAAGAATTTACCCGGCTATTGAAATACAAAAATCCGGCACTCGTCGAGATGACTTATTGATTGACTCGATGACTTATCAATCTGTTTTGACCTTGCAAAGAATGTTGGACACTTTAGATAAAGATGAAAGAACTATCACTTTGCTTGATCAAATGAAGAAAACTAAGAATAACAAAGAATTCTTGCAAAGTTTGCGTAAATAAGGCAAAAATTGTGAGTATCACTTTTGTGGTGTAAAATGGTGGAACATGAAGAATCAAGTTAAAAAAGAGATTTGGAAGGAGAAACCTGAGATTCTGGTGGATTTTGGTGATTATTTAAATTTTTGGCATCGTTATCTAAAAAATCGCATTTATTCTCCTTTTTCTTACTTTGAAAAAGCTAAAGATTGGTTAGTTAATGGTCTTTATCGTCAGAGAGGCAAATATTCTCGACCGATTTTGCATTTTGGCGCGATTGCTTTGGCGTTTGCCGTAGTTTTAGTTGCACCTTCAATTTTTGAACGAGTGACTTACGAGACGGATGGTTCTAATCGTAACGTTTTGGGTGTAGCTAGCGCGGACGAAGTAAGCTTTTATACCATGCAGGCCGACGAAGTTCGTCAAATGCGAGGTGGAGAAATTACTCTTCATCGAGTGCAAGAGGGCGAAACTTTAGTTAGTATTGCTGAACAATACGGTTTGCAAAAAGAAACAATTATTTGGGAAAATAATTTATCTGATAATCCTAAATTGGAAATTGGTCAGGAATTGCGGATTTTGCCTGTAGATGGTATTCGCCATAAAGTGGCCAAGGGAGAAACAGTTGTTACTATTGGTAGCAAATATGGACTTAAAGATGCTCAAGTACAGGCAATTGTCGACTTTCCGTTTAATGATTTCTTGAACAATGAAACTTTTGAATTAGCAGTTGGCCAATATTTGATGATTCCTGGCGGTATTCGTCAAAGAGCAATTGTCCCGACCGGCACTTTTGCTTCGCGTTTGACTCCAAGCGCCGGTACGGTCAGCGCCACTGGCGGTTTTGTTTGGCCGGCCTCTGGCATTATTTCTCAAGGTTATAGCTTCTACCACAAAGCAATCGATATTGCCGGTAGCGGTTCTATTTTGGCTGGCGATAGCGGGACAGTGATTGCTTCTGGCTGGGATGCTTCTGGCTATGGTAATCGCGTCATTCTTGATCACGGTAATGGTACAAAAACCTTGTATGCTCATATGAGTGTTTTGCAAGTGGTAGAAGGGCAAACAGTGAATAAGGGCGACGTTTTAGGCCAGATGGGCAGCACAGGGCGTTCTACCGGTCGTCACTTGCATTTTGAAATTCGTCAGGATAGCGTTTTGCTTAACCCGCTTGATTATTTGAAATAGAAGATAACGATTATGTTAGATTTAGTGCGACTTTATTTAAAAGCTGGTGACGGCGGCAACGGTCGGGTTTCTTTTTTTCGTAATCGCAGAGTTTTAAAAGGCGGTCCAGACGGTGGAAATGGTGGTGATGGTGGTGATATCTGGTTGGAGGTTGACGATAAACTTAACACTTTGCAGCATTTTTCCGGTGTTAAGCGTTTTACAGCCGATTCTGGTGTTTTAGGTGGAAGAGCTAATCAAATAGGGAAAAAAGGCGAAAACATCACCTTAAAAGTGCCTACAGGCACTGTTGTGTGGTTAATAGATGAAAATAAAACTTCGCAAACTCGGCGAGAGCGTTATGGCTTGGCAAAAAAATTAAGCCGAGATGAAGCTGATTTAACTAAATATTATCTGGAGAAAGAAGGTAGCGCGGCGCCGGTGCGCGAGCTAGATGATATTGATGCGCAAGCGCGTCCAAACTTTAATGCTTATCGCCGCGCGCAAGAAGAAGGTGAGGCAGCGGTTTACCAACCTATTCCAGACGGGAAAATTGTTCGGCTGGCTCAATTAAATACTTCTCAGGAAAAATTACTTTTGGCGCAAGGTGGTTACGGTGGTCGTGGTAACACTGCTTTTAAAGGTCCAGCAAAAACGACACCTTTGGAAGCAGAATATGGTTCTTTTGGTGAACAAAAATTAATTTTTCTTGAGTTGCGCTTATTAGCCAATGTGGGTTTGGTTGGTTTGCCGAACGCTGGTAAGAGTTCTCTTTTAGCCAGGTTAACTCAAGCAAAACCAAAAATTGCTAATTATCCTTTTACTACTCTGGAACCCAACTTGGGTGTTTTGCGCTTAGATGGCGAGCGAAGTTTAGTTTTGGCTGATATCCCTGGTCTAGTTGAAGGAGCGAGCCGTGGTAAAGGCTTAGGTTTCACTTTTTTACGTCATGTCCAAAATTCAAAAATTTTGGTTTTTGTTTTAAGCCTAGCTGAAGAAGAGGTTTTTTCTACTAATTTAACTAATCAAGAAAAGGCCGATTTGTTGTGGCAGCAATATCAACAAGTTCGTCAAGAGTTAATCGATTACAATGATGAATTAAATCAAAAAACTACGGTTATTGCCATTAGCAAAAGTGATCTTTATGATCAGGAATTACGTCAAGAAATAGAAAAACGCTTTCAGACGGTAAAACCGATTTATTTTATTAGTAGCGCCGCCGGCGAAGGCTTAGCTGAATTTACTCAGGTGTTGTGGCAAAAATTTTCTCAAAAATAATTTATTGAGGGTTGATTTGTTGCAAGTTTTGTTCAATAAGCTCGTAATTGGTTTGGTAATTAGCGCTTTCCGGATCTAACAATTGTTGTGCCTGTTGATAGGTGCTTTGTGCCAAACTTAAATTACCTTGCAATTGGTAAATTTGTGCTAATTGGTAAATTGTCGGTAAGTAATCCGGTTGAATTTTTAATGCTTGTTGACACAAACTTAAGGCTAAGTCGAGTTCATCGTTGAATTGATAAAGAGAGGCTAGTTGTAGATATAAATTGGGATTGCTCGGTTGAGTGAGAATAGCTGAGGCATAGGAACTTGCTGCTTGGCTATTGGTTTGCGTTCTGTCTGCATTGTATTGACCGATTTCTTGATAAAAAGCGCCTCTGGTGGTTAAGTTCAATGTATGTTTGGGCGAAATTGTGACGGCTCGGTTGATAAACTCTAATCCTTGCTGAGCTAAGTCTCTTTGCAATTCTAAGTTTTTTTGCTCTGGGTCGTTATTAATATCGTTAACTAGCATTTCCAAACTGGCGATAGCGGCCAGTCGATTGAAAGAATCGACGAAAGGAGCGCTTTTTTGTGCCTTGAGAGAGTAATCGTAGAATTGCTGCAAGCCAACGTTTTCATCGAGGGCTTTTTTAGCGTAATAGTAACCAATGTAACTTTGATTTAATTTAACGCAAACCACAATAAAAGGGACAAAAATAATTAAGAAAATTAGATAGAAAATGAACGAATTTTGTTCCTTTTTCTGAATTTCTTTTTTACCATCTACTTGAGTATGAACGGTGGCCACATTGAGATTAAGAGAAACTTCTTTGTTTTTGTTGGCTGTAAAAGCAATAATCAAAGCTTGAATGAGTAAAACTAAAGGATAAATAGGTGTGAAAAGTTGCACTATAAAACTAACTAAAAGAATGAAGAAAAGATAATTGTGTTCTCTGGTAGAGAAAGCAAGAATGATAGTTTTAATGAACAGAAATAACCAAGCAAGAAGCGCAATTATTCCAGACAAAGATAAAAGGGTTAGAGGTAAATTAAAAGCTTGAAGATAAGTGCTTTGCCAATCGTAATTAGCTCCGCTTTGAAAATTATAAAAGAAATCGCTATAGCTTTGATGCGGAAAACCCAATAGTAGATTTGAGAGTGTTTGGCTATCATTATTTTGCCAGCCCATGTTGAGGGCATTTGTGCTTTGATTAAGAGTAACAACTTGGCTGTCGATTTGGAAATTAAAAGTGAGAGCGGCTATTAAACCTAAACAAAAAAGAGGAATAAAGATGAGCTGGATGAGTTGCAAGCGATTTTTTTTGAAGAAGCGAGAGAAAACGGCGGCAAAGCCAATCAGGATAATGCTTAAGTGCAAGAGCGGCGAAGCGCTAAAAAGAAAATCGAATGAATTGGGAATAAATGTAAAGAAATGGTTTAGAAGTTGAGCGATGGCAGTCAAGCTGGACAAGCTAGCTAGAAAAATGATCAATTTGACTACAATTAGACCGTTGTTCTTTTTAATAAGTGTGCTAGCAAAAATACTTAAGAAACAAAAGTTAATTAATAGCCCTGGTATACCTAAAAAAACTGTTTCTGGATGCAAACCGCCATGGACAAAATTACTGATAATGAGGACGATTGCTAAAATGATCAAAGGCCAAGTGAGAGGAGTAAAAGCCAGAGAAATTTTTTTACG
This sequence comes from bacterium, assembly GCA_030539095.1. GTDB lineage: Bacteria > Patescibacteriota > Microgenomatia > UBA1400 > PJMF01 > JAUNST01. The sequence goes on along the minus strand of JAUNST010000021.1, from coordinate 8,076 downwards.
TCTAATAATAGTGATTAGAAAGTAAAAAGTGATGAGCAAACCGCACAAAAAAGAAATGAAGAAGGTTAAACTGGCTGGTTCTTGAGTAAAAAAAGGTGGAACAACGCAAGTGGCAAAAAGAGCTACAACAAAAGTAACGAAAGTGATTTCGCTAGAAAACGCTTGCCGATCATTTTTTGTCAGCGACATATCTGTGTTTATTTTAGCAAAAAACTTTGTGAATGCAAGTCGGCTTTTAGCTGCAGTTTTTTCCGCATTAATTCTTGTTTGGGTGAGTAAAAAGCCGTTTTTGCGGTTAATAAAGGACTTGCTGGAATAGATAATTATATGTAAATTATGCGGTAATATCATTACCGCATAATTTGCATTAATACTGATCTGGATAACTAAAATAATAAAGTTTTTATAATTGTAAAAAATAATTTTTATTTTTTGTTGCATGTCTATGTTTAGAGTTTGTTTTTTTATGAAAGCAGCTACTTCTTTTGCCAGTTGTGACCTGACTATACTATATAAATAGTAGGTGACTATTATCTAAGAGAAATTAAGCTGATAAACTTAAAAATGATATCTAGCTTTGCTAGAAGATTGAAAAACAGTTCTTAATGTGTTATAACTGGGAAAATTCTTAATTAAAAGTTTCATTGTTAATTTTTAAGTTTTGGCAACCGAAAGTGATCTTTAGTTTAATCCCAGTTGCAAACAATGAAAAATTGAAAACCGAAAATAGTTCCTCTTTCTCAAATAAACGTGCAAAATTAGCTTAATCTGGTATTAGCGCTTTTCCTTATTATTTGCTAAGCAAAATCTTAGTAAATTTACCTTTTTTGATCGCTATTTTTTTAAATAACCAGAGTTTCAATTATCTTCTTCTTTAATTTACTTTTTCAAAGCTATTTTTTTCGCCTTTTTTCTAAAGATAGCTTCTGCATAAAAAGGCGAAAAATGAGAGAAAAAAGATTTATCCGACCTGGTTTTAGCCTGGTTTTTATGAAAAATGCAGGTTTTGTAATAAGCGCTAAATTTTACTAGGCTAAGTTTCGTGTTTTTATTTTTTAAAAATTTGGCGATTGAGTTAAGTGGTGTTTGTTATCTTTATAACTTAAAAATTAATTTGCGTTAATTTAAATACTTGAGTTTGCGTTAATAATGCAGTAAATCTGCGGTAATAATTTTTGTGAAAAATTGCTTCTAAATCGTGAGCGAAAATTGAACCGAAATGGGCAAATTGGTCCCTTTTTGTCAAATTGTTGTCATAATTGTCGCTAAAATATACATATGAAAGGCGAAACTATGCAAAAATTTTGGCAATGGTGGCACTGTAAAAACAATCAATTTTTAGTTCTTACTTTTTTAGCCGCTTTAACCTTGGTTTTAGGAATGATCTTATTAATTACTAGCTCAGTGCAGAATAACCCGATTTTGACCGATTCTAGCGCTTCACAGCTTCCAGAGATAGAGCTGTCGCCGACTGCAGAAAAGTATTTAATCGTAGACATTGGCGGAGCAGTCGTTAATCCTGGGATTTACGTCTTGGCAGAAGATTCTTATTTAGCTGATTTAATCGCTGTTGCTGGGGGATTTAAGTCAAATCAGATTGATGAATGGTGGTTACAACGCTATCTAAATCTGGCAGAAAAATTGGTTAATAATCAGAAATACTATATTCCTTATCTGGAAGAAGCTACTTCTATAGAGACAAATCAATCTGATAAGTCTACTCAAGTAAATTCTGGAACTAATCAAGTTTCTCTTAATAATGCTTCTTTAAAAGAGCTTACGTCGCTGCCAGGCATTGGTGAAGTGCGAGCTCAGGCTATTATTGACAATCGACCTTATACCGAAATTAATGCTTTGTTGGAAAAGGATGTTCTAACCGAAAAGATCTTTGATAATCTGAAAGAGCTTGTTTCTTTGTAAAAAAGGCGATTTTCGCCTAGAAAATTGACAAAAATTGAAATGCAAAAAAATCGTTCACAAAAATATAGTTTGATCCTAATTGTTGGTTTAATTTTTTGTTCACTTTTTAACTTTTTTTCTAAATTACGAAACTTGGAAAATCAGCACTCAAAAACTATTATTGCTAATTTCACGCCGTGGCAAATTCCTCGCACTTGCCGTTTTCAATTAGCTGCCGGTTGGGACTTTGTTTTGCCCTCATGCGATGCCTTGAGTATCGGCGAAACTTACACGATAATTGGCACTGCCAATACCGTCATTGATAATCAAATTATTTGGGAAAATAATATTGAAATATCAAACTTTTATTTAAATCGCGATCATAAATATTCGTTTTTTAATCGTCTCAATGCTTCTAAAGTCTTCTTTCTTGAGAAAATCAATCTTTGCCGAACTTATTTACTCAGTCAGCTGCAAGCGCTTTTTTCTGGCCATAATTATCAGTTTTTGGCCGCTTTAACCTTGGGAACGGCTGCTTTTGACTTTAATTATGACCTTAAACAACAAGTCCGTCAGGTTGGTTTATCTCATATGACTGCAGTATCCGGGTTTCATTTGGGTGTAATTGCCTCTATTCTAGCAATTTTAAGCGAATTGATCTTACCCAAAAATAAAGCGAAAAATATTGTTCTGCCTGGAGTTTTATTTTACGTCTTTTTGGTTGGCAGTCCACTCTCAATGGTGCGAGCATGTTTAATGCTATGTTTTTCCTTTATTGGTCGCAATTTTTTCTATAAACAGACTTCTAGTCTTTTGACTTTATTTTTTGCTTTTATTCTAATGTTCAACAAAATGATTCTTAATATCTTTAACGTAGGTTTTTTACTTAGTTTTGCTGCAACCTTAGGAATTATTCTCTTTGCCAATAATTTTACTACCTTAACTGCCGTAAAGACTCAATTAATCGCTGCCCTCAACCGGACAAAACCTCTTTCAAGCTGGCAAAAACGGCTTTTTTCTCTATGGTTTGCTCTAAAAGGGATGATTTTAGTTTCTTTGGCAGCCCAGATATTAACTCTACCTATTAGTCTGGTTGTGTTTCAAGAATACGCTCCCTCAAGCATCTTGTCGACGCTTTTGTTTTCTAGTTTAATCGTTCTCATCGTTAGTCTAGGAGTAATTTTATTAATTTTGTTATTATTTAACCTCTGGTGGAAGTTTATTTGGCAATGGTTTGTTTTACCTTTGGCTTTATATTTGGAGCTTTTGTTGACATTTTTTAATCAATTTTTCGCATTCTATTCGTCGATGTTTGCTGGATTGATCAGGATTAATTTCCAAATTGAACAACAATGGCTATACGTTTATTACTTTTCGGTTTTTCTTCTGTTTTTAGCTTTAAAAGTTATTTTAAAGAAACGAAGGCCCATCACAACTTATGTCTAAGTCTCGTTGGCGACTGATCATTTTTCTTTGGTTGTTTGGTTTATTGCTGATTTTTTGTCGAGAAAGAAGTCTTTTAAGTCAGCGAGATACTCGAGTAGTTGTTTGTGATGTGGGCCAAGGAGACGCGATCTTGATTATTGACGGTGATCACCAGATACTTGTTGATGGTGGTCCAGATGCGGCTGTTTTACGCTGTTTAAGAGAAGAAATTCCTCGAGTAGATAAGGAACTAGAGTTAGTGATCTTGACTCATGCTGATGCCGATCATTTTACTGGTCTAATTGACGTTTTTCAGGCTTATTCAGTGCAACGCTTATTAATTAATAATCAGTATAAAGAATCGCCGGAATTTGCTCAGTTTTATAACCTACTTAAAAATCAGCAACAAACTCAACAACTGAAAATTGAGGTGCCGACGTCAGCGCAAAAATGGTGTGAAACGAAAAAGCTTTGTTTGGAAATTTTGTGGTGGAGTTCAGAATCTCTGCCTGGAAATATTTTTTCCTATAATTTTCAAATAAGCGAATTATCGGATATGTTGAAAAATTTTGATCAAACTAATATTGACTATAATGATGGATCTATAGTTATTAATTTGATAATTGATCACAAAAATATTTTGTTAACTGGTGACATTAGTGAAGCCAGCGAATTAGCACTCTTAAAGAGTGGACTGCTAAAGAAAATTGATGTTCTAAAAATTGCGCACCACGGCTCAAAATCGTCTTCTAGCTCACAATTTTTAGCTTTAGTTCAACCCGAAATATCTTTGATCAGTGTTGGGCAGGGAAATTCCTTTAAACACCCGACCTCAGCTGTTTTAACTCGCTTGGCAGAAATTAACTCTCAGATCTGGAGAACTGATTTAATGGGGAAGATAACTCTAATTTTTCGTTCTGGACAACTTGAGGTGAAAAGTGAAAAAATAGCTCAAAATTGGTTAAGTTGGTAAATTTGAAACTTAGAGTATAATATCATTAATGACGATTACTACAATTTTGCAAACTATTCGCGAACAACTTTGTCAACAGCAAAGATTATTACTACCTACGGCAGAGAGCCTTAATTTTAGCCTGGAAAAGCCACCAGAGGCTGATTTTGGCGATTTTGCCACCAACTTCGCATTAATCCTTTTCCCGCAGCTGCCGCTGCCAAAATCGCCAAAATCTCCGCGTTCCTTGGCAGAAGAAATCGCTGCTAACTTACAAAATGCTCCAGAGATAACTTCTCTGGTGGAAAAAATAACTGTAGCTGGAGCAGGTTTTATTAATTTTTATTTGTCTGCCAAAGTGAAACAACAATTAGTTGTGGAGCAATTATCAATGTCCGCGCCGTCAATCGTTGACTTTGGTCAGCAAAAAGAAGTTTTAGTGGAATTTTCTTCGCCAAATATCGCCAAACCGTTTACGATTGCTCACCTGCGTTCAACTATTATTGGTGCTGCTGTGGCTAATTTACTAGAGACAAGCGGTTATAAAGTTTATCGGGATAATCATTTGGGTGATTGGGGAACGCAATTTGGTAAACAATTAGTAGCCTTGGAAAAATGGGGTAATCTTGAGGAAATTGAAAACTCTGGAGCTCCAATTAAAAAATTAGTGGACCTTTATGTCCGCTTTCATCAGGAAGCTGAGCAACAGCCGCGGCTCGTTGACGAAGCGCGCGAAACTTTTTCTAAGCTTGAAAAAAAAGATCAAAATCTTTTATCAAAATGGCAAAAGATTATTGATATATCAATGAAAGAGTTTGATAAAATTTATAGCAAATTAGGTATACAATTTAGCGAAAATGAAGGTAAAGGTTATGGCGAAAGTTTCGCTTTACAATTTACGGAATCAGTAATAGATGAGTTACGAAAACAAAATTTACTCAAGGAAAGCCAAGGGGCGCAAATTGTAGAATTTGCGCCAGCTGATCATTTGCCGCCTTTAATCATCGTCAAAAATGACGGCTCGAGTATTTACGCTACCCGTGATCTGGCAACTGATCAGTTTCGTCGGCAAAAATATGGCCCAGAGATTATTATTATAAACGAAGTAGGTAAAGAACAAAGCCTGTATTTTCGTCAACTTTATCGAGTAGAAGAGCTGTTGGGCTGGTTTAAGCCTGGGCAGCGCATTCATGTTGGTCATGGCTTATATCGTTTTAAAGATCGCAAAATGTCTACTCGTAAAGGGGAGATCATCTGGTTAAATGACGTTTTAGAGAGTGTTCTTACTCGAGTAACCGAAATTAATCCAGATTTGCCGTTGGTCGATCGTGAAAAAATTTCTTTGGGCGCGATTAAGTGGAACGATTTGTCGCGCGAAGCGGCGAGCGACATTGATTTTGACTTAGAACAAATGTTAAATTTGAAAGGAAATTCGGGCGCCTATTTGCAATACACAACGGTTCGCGCACGGAGTGTTTTGAAAAAAGCCGAAAATGAGGTATTTGCGGGCTTTCCTCTGTTACAATGGTGGTCTAAAGAAAAAAATGCTGATTTAAAGGAATTTTTTGCTAAACAAAAAATCGTCGCCGACGAAATGGCGCTTCTCAATCAATTATTGCGTTATCCCACAAGTTTACAAATGGCTACGGAAAAATTGGCGCCACATATTTTGGCGACTTATCTTTATCAGTTAGCACAGGAATTTAATAATTTCTATAATGCCGGCAAAATAGGTGATAATTTGTGGCGCTTGAGTCTAACAAAATTGACTGAAATGATCCTAAATAACGGTTTATGTATCTTAGGTATACAAATACCAGACAAAATGTGATAGCTAGCATAAACTAGCGATAGCAATAACAAACTAGATCAGGAAAAATCTACTATGTACCAAATCGAAAAACTAAATAATGGATTGCAATTAATGCGCATTCCCGTGACCGGCATTGAATCGGTCTCAACGGTTGTTTTCGCGCGAACTGGTTCTCGTTATGAAAAACAATCTCAATATGGTTTAGCTCATTTTCTTGAGCACATGGTTTTTAAGGGAACTAAACTTTATCCTACTACAAAAGATTTATCGGAGACTGTGGACAGCATTGGTGCTCAGTTTAATGCTTTCACCGGAGAAGAAGGAACTGCTTTTTACATTCGTAGCGCTAGCAAAAATTTAGATTTAAGTTTGCAGGTTTTAGGTCAATTAGTCACGCAAGCTTTAATTTTACCTGAGGAAATTGAGAAAGAACGTGGCGTAATTTTTGAAGAAATGCATATGTATGAGGATCAGCCAGCGAGTTATAATTCAATTCTTTTTAATCAAATGTTCTACGCTGGTAGCGGCTTAGCTCACAATATTTTGGGTGAGACGCAAACGATCAAAAAAACTACTCAAGAGGATTTTCAAGAGTTCTTAAAAACTTGGTATGGACCAGATAACCTTTTAATTGTGGTGGCTGGTAAAAAAGAAACTGTTTTAGCTAATGATTTAGTAGACAAAATTACCCACAGTTTTATTTTTGAAGATCGAAAAGCTCATCCCAGCCAAAAAAACAGTTGGGAAAAGAATTTTGTTTATGGTGAACGCTTACATTTTGAACATCGCCAGACGGAGCAAACTCATTTTATTTTGGGTTGGCCAGGAATTACCAGTTTTGATCAACGGGAAAATGTTCTAGCTTTGCTGTCGGTGATCATTGGTGGCAATATGAGTTCGCGTTTATTTTTACAAGTGCGTGAGCAACGAGGTTTATGCTATTACATCAATAGTCAGACTGATTCTTTTGCTGATGCCGGTTTTTTTGGGGCGGCGGCGGGTGTGAATCCGGAAAAATTGGTAGAGGCGGTGCGGGTAACAGTGGATCAATTTAAACAATTGACCACTGGCGAGCAAGCTGTGACTGAAGCGGAGTTAATCAAAGCCAAAAATTACTTATCTGGCAACTTGGTTTTGGCGCAGGAAAGTACGCACAATTTGGCTTTGAGCTATGGTATGCGTTATCTTTTAACCGATAAAGTGGTTGAAATAGAACAAAGATTGAAGGGGATTGCTGCGGTGAGCTTGGCAGAAGTGCAAGCTTTAGCCGCTGAATTAATTCAGCCTTCTAGTTTGCGTTTATCTTTGATCGGCCAGACTAACGAACAGCAGCAAGAAGCAATTCGTAAAATTGTTTTGGTATAATAAGCAAAATTAGCTCCTGAGGTATTCAGGCAAATTAAGAAAGGTAAAATGAAACCGCAACGAACAGCAGTTTTAGTTAAACCAGATGGTTTACAAAGAGGTTTAATCGGTGAAATTATTTCTCGTTTTGAGCGTAAGGGCTTAAAATTGGTAGGTATGAAAATGCTCAATATGAGTGATGAAATGCTTTCTGATTGGTACGCTGAACATAAAGAAAAAAGTTTTTTTAATGATTTAAAAGCTTTCATGGAAACGATGCCAATTGTGGCAATGGTTTGGGAAGGGATTGACGCAGTGAAGGTGGTGCGTAAATTGGTTGGCACAACTTTGGGTCGTGAAGCTGAAGGCGGCTCTATCCGTGGTGATTTTGGTATGAGCCAACAATATAATTTGATTCATGCTTCTGCCACAGAGGATGATGCGGAACGAGAAATCGCGATTGTTTTTAATAGCAATGAACTTTTTTCTTATCACAGTGTGATTGACAGTGTGATTTACGCTGATTACGAAGTTAAATAAAAATTAATCTCCTTTGAGAAGGAGATTAGGCTTCCGTAGTGCAATGGATAGCACGAAGGTTTCCGGAACCTTTGATGCGGGTTCGATTCCCGCCGGGAGCACA
>JAUNST010000020.1 GCA_030539095.1 bacterium | reverse complement strand
GCCAGTTATCAGTGCCGGCAGCGGCAATGTTTTCTTCCTCGCCACTGATGGCAATTTACAAAGTAGTAATATGCAAGCGCATTACTGGCAAGAATGAAAAACTAGGATGACAAGGGAAAAGATCCTGAAAAAATTTCAGGATGACAGAGCTGGATGAAGAATTCAGATGACAGTTAATTAAAGACAGGATGACAATCGGACAGGATAACAGAAACAAATGTGGCGAAATCTGCGAGTTTGAGCGTTTAGGCGCACCACGTTGATCGCTTTTAGCTCGCAGATTTCGCCACATTTGCTATAATGAGTTAAATGGAATCTTTACCAATTTTCTATACTAGTTGGTTGGCAATTTTAACGATTATTATTTTGGGTTTTATTTTAGGTAAACTGAAAATTGTCAATGCGAATGCGAGCAAAGTTTTGGCGAATTTATTGCTTGACGTGGCGATGCCTTGTGCCCTTTTTATCGCTTTTCCTAGCTCTTTTGATGCGCAAGCTTTGGATTTATTTTTAAAAGCAATTGTTGGTGGTTTAGCTATGATGCTAACTGCGATTGTTGTTTCGCGATTTTTGTTTAAGCCGAACAAAAATCGCTATCCATATTACCAACACCAGTTCGCTTTTATTTTTAATAATGCTAGTTTTTTGGGTTATCCTTTAACTTTAGCAATTTTCGGACCAGAATCAATGATCGCTTATTCCGGTTTAATGATAGTTTTTAATTTAGCCCTTTTTAGTTATGGCGTTTGGCTATTTGAACAGCAATTAACTTGGAAACACATTAAACAAATTTTTTTCAACCCAAATATTTTAGCGGTTTTATTAGGTTTAATTTTCTTTTTAAACTCTTTTAGTCTGTCGCTTTTTGCGCAACAAGCGATTGGTTATTTAGCTAATTTAACTACTCCACTCTCTTTAATTGTGGTTGGTTTTATGTTGAGTCAAGTGCCAAATTTATGGCTAATTATCAAGAAAAAACGTATTTTTATTACTGCTGCTCTGCAACTTTTATTAATGCCAGCGCTCACTTATTTAGTGATGCGTTTATTGCAAATGCCGACACAAATTTGCCAGATTTTTACTATGATTCAGGCTTTGCCTACTGCTACTTCTTTGGCTTTATTTGCGGAAAAATATCACGGTGATCGGCAAGATGCTAGCGAATTGGTATTGATGAGCACGATTTTGTCGGCGCTTACTTTACCGCTGGTGATGACGGTCGTATTCTTGATTTAATGATATAATAACTCATATGATGCAAATGATGGATTTAGAGACAAAAATAGCGCAACTTTTGGCGCAAGCGCAAGCTGATCAAAGTGCTGATTGGGAAACAAAATATCTTGGTAAAAAGGGATTATTTCGTCAGTTGGCTGCGCAAATTCGTGAGGTGGAAGATAAAAAATTAGCGGGTGAGAAATTTAATCAGCTGAAATTGCAATTGGAAGAAATTCTGTCTAGCAAAGTTAACGATCAAAAAGCTGACGCAGCTCGCGTGCAAACTTCTTCACCAGATAAAACAGTTGATTTAACTTTACCTGCGGATGATAAAGAGCCGGCTGGGCATTTACATCCGATTACGCAAGCGATTGAAGAAATCAGTGATATTTTTGCTCGTTTAGGCTTTATTCGAGTGCGCCATCCGGAATTGGATTTAGACGAAAATGTTTTTGAACGTTTAAATATGGCGCCTAATCATCCGGCTCGTGATGAGTGGGAAACTTTTTTTGTTAGTCATCCTGGCGAGGCGAGTGGTAAATTACCAACTTGGGTGATGACGCCGCATACTTCAAATGGTCAGGTCCACGAAATGAAGCGTTTGGGTCAACCGCCAGTGCGAATGATTAACATTGGCCGCTGTTACCGTCGCCAACAGGATGCTACTCATACACAAATGTTCCATCAGTTCGAAGGTTTGTTAATTGACAAAGGAATTAATATTACGCATTTGAAAGGTGTTTTAGATTATTTTGCTCGCGAGTTTTATGGTGTGGGTACAAAAAGTCGTATTCGTCCATTTCATTTTCAGTTTACCGAACCAAGTTTTGAAATTGATTTTTCTTGCCAAATTTGTGGTGGCACTGGCGAAGTAGATGGTCAAAAGTGTAAATTTTGTAAATCTGGCTGGCACGAAGTTGGCGGCGCGGGCATGGTGCATCCTAATGTTCTGCGTGCTGCTGGCATTGATCCAGAAATTTATACTGGTTTTGCTTTTGGCTGGGGTATTGAACGGACTTACACTTTGCGACCAGGCTTAAACATTGACGATATTCGCAATTTTTATAACGGTAATTTAGACTTTTTGCAACAATTTTAATTTATGCCGCAAGAAAATCCTTATCGATCGGAATTCCCGGCCGTTGTTAATCATCCGGAAATAATTTTTTTTGACAATAGTGCTACTACGCAAAAGTTAAATTCAGTTATTAGGCGAGTGAACAACTTGTGGGAAAATGGGATTACGGCTGTCGGTCGTTCGAGCGGTAAACTGGCGCGAGAACAAATGCAATTGGCGCATGATAGTCAAAAACAAATTGCCCAATTTTTTGGAGCCACTGCTGAAGAATTAATTGTTACGCCCAGCGCTACTTTGGGTTTGAATTTGGTTGCTCAAAATTTATCTGCTTTGGTGGCGGATGATGAAAAAATTGTTTTAGCATCGAATAATCATCACAGCAATATTGCTCCTTGGATCAAACAAAAGCCGACGCAGATTTTGTGGGCGTCATTTAGTGAAAGTGGTAAATTAGATGTTAAAAAGTTGCATCAAATTTTGAGCAAAGAAAAAGTTCGAGTTTTAAGTATCACTTTAGTTTCTAATGTTTTGGGAGTTAAAGAAGATCTGAGCGTTATTGAAAATATGGTTCAGCGTTTTAATCAAAAACGACAACGCAAAATTTTCTTGGTTGTTGATGCCGCCGCCGCCATGTTAGATCAAAAAATTAACTGGCGAAAAATCACCACTGATATAATGATTCTTTCTGGACACAAAATGTATGCCCCAGCTATCGCTGGTGTTTTAGTGCGGCGAGAATTGTTGCAAAGTGGAGATTTTTCGCCGGTGTGGTCGGGCGGCGGCATGCTGAAAAGTTTAAATTTAGCCCAAGAAATTGTTTGGGCCGAATTATTAGAACAGCGTTGGCGACCAGGAGTAATTGATTTGGTAAGTTTAGTTGCTTGGGCGCAAGCTTGCACTTGGCTGAGCGAAAATTTTGTAGATAAACAAAAATATTTATTTAACTTAACTCAGGAATTGATTGATGGTTTACAAGAAATTTCTGGAATTCAGTTATTAGGCGGCCGCAAAAAGACACATTTAGTAAGTTTTTGGTGGCCAAATTTTGCTACGGTGGATGTGATGGCGTATTTAAGTAGCCAAAATATTTTGGCGCGCGAAGGTTACCATTGCTGCCAACCGTTGCATGAGACTTTAGGTCTGACTGGTTCAGTTCGTTTATCGTTGGCACATTACAATACTAGTGCAGAAGTAGCAAAAGTTTTACAAATTTTGCGGCAAGTGCCACAAGTTTTGTGGCAGCGCTAAAACGCTATTTTTTGATAAAAAATTGGCCCTGCTTTCGTCAGCAGGGCCTTTTTGGGAAGAAAATGAAACTTAGAGTTTTTTGGAAGCGATTTGGGACAGAAGACAGCGTTGATTGTCTACGTCATTTAGGCGCAAGCGCCAACAAATTGGTTCTTCATCCATGGCGTTGAAAGCATGAGTGAGACCGTTGTTGAAGCGATTGAGCCGAGGTGTGTCGATTTGGGTAACGTCGCCTGTCAGTACGACAACGCTTCCCTCGCCAGCTCGAGTGACGATCATTTTCACTTGTTCGCGAGTAAGATTTTGGGCCTCATCGACCAAAATGTAGCTGCGATAAAGTGAACGACCGCGCATGTAGTTGAGTGGGCGCGCATCAATACCGTTGTCCGCCAAACGTTTGAGTTTTTCCTCATCGGTGACAGCCGGAGGCGGTGGCGGAGATTTCTCTCGGCGCTTTTTCGCTTCTTTGGCTGCACGAGCTTCTAAGATAGCGGCGGCCAGGTTTTTTGGTTTGCCTGGCTGTGTTTTAGCTGCCGGAGCAGTTGCTCTTTCCGCTTCTTTAGCCGCTCTTTCTTGTTCTTCTTTGGCGCGCTTTTCTGCCGCTGCCTTTTGTTTGAGTTCTTTGTTGTAGCGCTCCAACGCGTCTAAGTTATCATAGATGGGATTAAGGAAGCCGTCGAATTTGGCTTCCAGAGTGCCGGGCAGAAAACCAAAGCTGGAATCTGCTTCGACGTTGGCGCGAGTGACGTAGAAACGTTCAAACTGGCCGCGCCGCTTTTGATACATGCCAGCGGCGAGAGCGAGAAAAGTTTTGCCTGTGCCGGCGGGGCCTTCGACGATAATGAGACGTTGCTCTTTTGGATTAACCAAAAGTGCTTCCAAGAGAAACTTTTGGGCAATCGTTCGCGGCTTGACGCCGCGCAGATCGTCGTTTTCGTGTCTGAGTGGCACGATGAGACCATGGTCGTTGCAGCGACCAAGCTGAAACAGCTGCTGATTGTGGCGGTTTCTGATAGTCACGAACTCGTTTACGTGGAGATCGGTGATTACCCCCCCCTCAGTATCTAACAGGGCTTCCGGTTCAAGATACCAATCTTTTTTGCGGTAGAGACGATTATAGTCTTTGCCTTCGCAGAGAACTTCCCTTTGACCAGTGTAGCGATCGTTTTGGCCGTCATCGACGAATTCGCAAACGGCGACACCACAGGTGTCGGCTTTGTCAGCCAAAAACAGATCGCTAGTAACCAGATACACTGGTTCAGCGTTTTCACCTTGTTCTTCGCTAACGTGTTGCATGTCGACAGCGGTTCTGAGGATAATTTGGTCTGGATCATCCAAACTCCAGCCATCGGTCAGAGGTTTTGTGTTGCCGCTTTGGTAAGCTTTAACCCTTTGAATCCGTCGGCCGTTTTCGAGCGTGATTCCGACATTGAGATTGCCGCGCTGCCTGAGGTCTCGCATGATGCGAGCGGTTTCTCTGGCAGCGAAACCGCGAGCCGTTTGCTCTTTTTTGAATTTTTCCAGCTCAGTGATAACGATTTCCGGGATGTAGATGTGCGAGTGGCCGAAGGTGTCGTCGGTGATGCATTGTGGATTGTAAATTAAGGCATTGGTGTCCAAAACGCATCGCCGCCATTGACCGGTTTCTTTGATGCTCGTCAAGAAGATCACCTCTTTCTGTTTTTTTTGCTATCTATCTTGATAGCAAAAAATAACCGTGAATAAAACAGTTACTTATTGCTATCAAGAAAATTTCATTTTCTTGTTAAAGATCGACAAATTTTGATCGCTTTTGATCATTTTTGTCAAAGTGATTTTAACATTAAATTTGATAAAAAATAGATGAATTTTGTGATTTTAATGACCAATTTTGTAGTAGAAATTGTACCGAAAAACTCTCGACAAGATCGGGCCTGTTTTGTATTGGATTTGTAAAATAAAAAACAGTAAATAAAGTGGAACTTATTCTGTCGCTGTTTCGCTTTCCGCGCCTTCTTTTTCTACACTCAAAGCTTTATTCTCATCAATCGTCACTTTATAGATAATGCTTTCCAGCGGTGGCTCACTTTCCCAAGTTCTTTCGTAGGTAAACTTAAGTCTTGCTTCTCCAGTTTTTAAACCTTTTAAGGTGAAAACATCGTAGCCACCGCAACCAGCAATTTCTGCATCCGAACAATCGGAATAATATTCTTGATTAATCTCTAATAAATCTGTTTGAGTTTCGTCAAGATAAGTGTATTGCCAAGTGTAGCCAGTGGTAGGATTACTACTGAGAACAATTTCTTCCTGTCGAGCCTCTTCTAAAGCAGCTTGCCGTTCTTGATAGGTTTGCTTACCGCGCATTTCCCAAAAAATTAGCCAAGCGATAATTAAAAGAGCAACTACCGCTATTAAATTGCTGGTAGTAGAAAAACTTTTTCTTTTCATTCAACCTTTCTTTATTGATTGACTGTCGTAAAAATCTACGTGGCAATCGGAGAGTTGCTTAGCACGCTTAATGCGAAAACGACTTTGATAATTGACAAAAAGTAAATAGTAAACTGTCTCCCAAACGCCTACCCAGCCAGCGATCATAAATAAATCATCAATGATGATAATGCTAACTGGAATAAGGTAGGAAAAAAGTAATAAAATAATGCCACTCAGAAAAACAAGCAGCATCTGTTTGTCGTGATGACGGTTCATTTCCATTTGCTCGCTCACAGATAAACCAAAATATTCACGAATCATATCGGTGAGCTCGCTTTGTTCCTTGTGATTGAGTTTTTGCGGAATATTTATTTTTAAAGTGATAGTGTTTTTGTATGGTGCCGCCGTGGCTTGTCGCAAAATATAATCAGCTAGATCGCTAGAAAGTTTTTGTCGATTGAAAGGTGAAAAAAAATCGTCGAGCTGGTCTAAATCAATCTGAATTACGAATTCATTTTTCATGAATTCATTTTAACATGTTTTCTTAGCTTAAGAGATGGGTTTTTCGGGTCAGATTTAAAATTCGAGGCAGGTTCTCGTCCGTCAGGAAAAAATAAAAAATAGATAAATAAACACAGAACTAGGTTACGTTTTTAAAAAGACGATAAACGGCTTTGCAAATGCCAAAAACTAACAAAACTATTATAGCCAAACCAGCGACAAGACCATAAAAACACACCATGGCCAATAATATTGTCATATCAGTCTGATTGTAACGCCACTTTCACCAAAAATCAAGATTGTTTAGTAGTAAAAAGACAGTCTATTCCTATATATTATGATGAACAAAGTTAGTTAGTCACTTACCACTCTCGAGGAGGGAATTCAAAAGGCCGGAGCCAATGTTAGAGCGCTAGCAGATTCAAGTTTGGGGTAGCTGACGGGACTCTCCCATGCCTGAGGCAGGTTCTCGTCCATCAGATTAACGTTTTGGGTAGCTGACGGGACTCGAACCCGCGACATCTGGGACCACAACCCAGCGCTCTAGCCAACTGAGCTACAGCCACCAACTCGTGCCTCGGGGGAGAGTCGAACTCCCATGATCTTGCGATCGGCAGATTTTAAGTCTGCTGTGTCTACCATTCCACCACCAAGGCAAGAGGCGTATATTATAACATAAAAAATTAGTTTAGTTTGAAGCTTGTTTCATGTATGGATAAACTTTTTTTAGCCGTGAATCGGGATATCTTTGGTCAAGAAAATGTTCGAAGTGGTTTCTGGCTGGTTTTATTTGTCTCCTCTGCCCCATGCGCCAAACGGCTAAAGAAGAAATACTAAAATTAAAAATTAGAAAAATAAGCACAATAAAAGTAGTAATTTTAATTTTTTCTGGCGGGAAACGGTGCCAGATTTTTTGAAACCACGGGTAGATTATTTTAATTAGTAATGTCCCGCCCATGCCCCAAACGAGCATGTATGGAATGGTGGTGCGTCCGCCAAGATTAAGAAATTTTTGATTATAATCCCAGGAAACAAAGCCAAAAATTTCTTGTTGCAAGAAACTGGCTGCATACTCAATGGCGCCGCCTAAAAGACAACTAACTAAAAAAATTAGCCACCAAGGTTGGTTTTTTAGTTGGTAAAGAATAATTATCATGGCGGCGGCGCCAAAACCGTAAACTTGATTAAAAGTGCCGTAAATAACGCCGTCATTGCCTTGCCAAGTGCGAAAAAAATAAAAATTTAGTAGACCTTCGTAAAAATAGCCAAAAAAACCGCCAAAGATAAAAATCCAAAAAATTTTGTAAAAATCTAGGGTTCCGGTTTTACTTTTTTGCCGTTTTTTCTTGGCCATAATTTAATTTTAGTGGCGATTGTGGGAAAGAGTCGATAACGTTTGCCTCATTAATGTTACAATTAAAAGTGATGCAAGAGGATTTAAAGAAAATTGCCATTACTGGTAATATGGGTACTGGCAAAAGTGCCGTTGGCCAGTTTTTGCGCCAAGCCGGAGAAGCTGTTTTGGAAACGGATAAAATTACGGTTCAGCTTTATGAAAACCGTGACGTTCGTGGTTTGATTCAAGATAAGTTTGGGTTAGGGTTTTTTTGTGATGATGGTAGTGTTGACAGGCGAAAATTTGCTGAGCAAATTTTCGCCTCAGACGCTGACCGTGCTTGGCTGGAGCGCCTTTTTTGGCCGCGAATTAAAGATGAAGTTGATTTGTGGTTTTATAAACAAAAATGTCGCCAAAAAAGGCGCGCTTTTGTGATTGTGCCTTTGCTTTTTGAGGCTGGTTGGGAAAAATTTTTTGATGAAATTTGGCTTGTTCGTTCCAGCCGGGAAGACATTTTGACTCGTTTACAAATTCAACGCCGCTTAACTTTAGCACAAGCGCGTAAACGTTTGAGCACGCAAATGAGCGATCAACAAAAAATTGACCTAGTGAACTTGGTGATTCGTAATAACGGTAGTCTTGATGACCTAAAAAGTGTGATTCAGCAGCTTTTATGATATAATATCCCATATGCAATTTAAAGCAATTGTCATGGGTTTTGCCACTGTTCATAAAATTTATCTCAATGAAGAGTACAGCCCTAATTTTGTAGAAGTTTTTAATAAACTGCGCTATTGTCGCTACAGCAATTTATTAGGTATTGACAGTGTTAATACTGGAGATGACGAATGTGCTAAACGTGGCGTACGTCCACCAGTGGAAACTTCTTTGCGTTACACTAGCGATTTTATTAAAATCAATCGAGATTATCGTAAATGTCTGGATAAAGTAAAAAGCAATCTTAATGAGTACGTGTGGCCGACGGTAGTTTTAATGTTTGATGAACGTAATAACTTGATCGGCATAATTGTGGTTCCGGATGGAAATTGGAGCAGTATTGAATCTGATTTTATGAAAAATTTGGAATTTTTCTTAGATCCGTTTGGTGCAAATCACAATTCTTCTGCTATTGATCCTAAACGCGGTTTGCAAGCACCTAATCGCAATGTAATTGAAATTAACTTTGATAGCTGGCGTCGTGAATTACACTACGAAATTGAAAAAGCTATTCAAGCTAAAAAGAAATAAACCTTTACCTTTTTGAAAAGATTTTTAGTTGGCGCGAGAGACGTAATCGCCCGTAGTGGTGTCGATTAAAAGTGTTTCACCTTCTTTGATGAAAATTGGCGTTTGTACCACTAAGCCTGTTTCTAAAGTAACCGGCTTTTTACCAGCCGTAATGCGATCGCCTTTAATAGCGTCAGCGGCTTCAGTAACTTTAAGTTTTACTTTTGGCGGTAAATTTACGCCAATTGCTTGATCGTTGAAGAAAACTACGTAAACAGATACATCTGGAGTTAAATAATTGAGGCCGTCACCGACTAAATCGCGCTTAACTTCAAATTGTTCGTAAGTGCGCAAATCCATAAAAGCGACAATATCTTCATCATGATAGGAATAAGTTAATTCGCGGCTAGAAACATCTAGAACTTCCACACTTTCGGTGGATTTGAAAGTGAACTCGATAGTATTACCAGTTTTGACGTTTTTGATTTTTGCTCTAGTAAAAGCAGAACCTTTACCAGGAGAAACAAATTGTGTATTAGTGACTACGTGAGGTTCACCTCGGAAGTCAATATACATACCTTTTTTTAAATTACCACCGTTAACTGTTGACATAATGAGCTATTGTAACACGAAATCAGATAAACTGTTTTTTAAAAGAAAAACAGAATTCAAACTTTTGTTTACAAAGTTTCAATTTTGATTGTCGGATCGTAATCTGGCAATTGCACAAAAGCGAGATATTTTTCAGTAGTCGTGAGACGTTTGTGACCCACAATTTTAGAAACATAAACCATTGGCAAACCAGCTCGCAATTGTTCCACGATAAAAGTGTGACGCAAATCGTTCACTTTAATACCGGTGCCTAAACCAGCTAAACGGAAATAACGATCTAAAGATTTACGGATGTTACGCACCAAAAATGGTTTACAAGTTTTAGTTAAAAAGACAACTTTTTCACGGGCGCGCGGACGGACTTTTAAGTAAGCTTGTAAGGTTTTCTTTGCTGTTTCATTCATTGGCACTTGACGATTAATGCCAGTGTCCTCTGTTTCAATATTAATGGCATTGCGTTCAAAATCTAAGTCGCTTAAACGCAAACTAGCTAATTCGCTGATACGCATACCAGTTTGCAAAAGAGTTTCCACGATTGCGAGCATTCGAATATCTCCGCGGCAAGCGTCACGCAAAGCTCTGTATTCAGTTTTGCTTAACACGCGGGGTGGAGTTTGTTCGCATTGTGGTTGAGTGACAATTCGTGAAGGATTGGTAGAAATCAATTTGTTGTCATTTAAGTAACGGAAAAAAGATTTCACCGAATTAACTTTGCGAGAAACAGTTTTGTCGCTGCGATAAACTTGAGTTAAGTAAGCTTTATAAGCTTCTAAATCATTACCGGTGACAGTTTCTGCTTCGATTTTGCCTTGCGCAGTCAAAAATTCCACCAATTGCTCGATGTCTTTAGCATACGCAATAATCGTCGCCGGGGCTTTACCGGTTTGTTTCAAGTGATCATTAAATTTTTGCTCACTTTCTTGCAGCGTTAAGTTTGACATATAACCTTTTTTTATCTATAATAATTGTCAAATTGATCTAGTTATAATAACCAGAATGACTTATAATATCATACTTTTGTCATTTAGTCAAGCATGAAATTCATTTTTCGACCTATATTTATTATTTTCTTTACTCTATTGGTTCTGAGTTTTTCTTTTTCTATGCGCCGAAGTGGCTGGCAAACGGCGCAGGTTGAAGAAAATTTAGCTTTGGTGCAGGCGGAAAATCGGCGTTTGCAGATCAAAGAGCAGGAGCTTACTTATCAAGCGGAATTATCTGCCTTGCCTTTAACCAAGCAACGTCTGGTCCATGATCAAAAATGGTTGAAAAATCCAGATGAGCAAAATTTAGAGTTGGCTGGTTATCAATATCAGGAACGCGAACTACCTCTGGTTGTTGAGGTAGTTTCTACTCCGAATGAGCAGTGGCGAACGGTATTAGGTTTAAAGTAGGCTATAATAAACTCATGACAAAGAAACAGCACTTTTGGTTTTGGTTTGGTTTAAGTGCCACTTTCTTAGTTTGCGGTTGGTTTATTTTAACGCAACCAATGTTTTATACTCATGATTTTTTGCATGGGGCGCGAATTGCCGAAATGGCGCGTGGCTTGGTTCAGGGTCAATGGCCGGTAATTTGGAGTGAAAATTTTGCTTGGGGTTACGGGATGCCACTTTTTGAATTTTATGCGCCTCTGCCCTATTTTTTAGGTGCTTTAATTCACTTATTAGGCGCCAATTTGGTTTGGTCAGTAAAAATTTTATTTTTACTGACGAGCATTATTAGTTTTGTGGGTGCTTTTTTGTGGGCGCGCGAATTCTATGAAGATAAGTTGGCAGCTTTGAGCGGAGCACTTTTTACTTTGGCTTCTTATCGGGCCATGGATATGTTCGCGCGTGGAGCGATGAGCGAATTATGGGCGATTGCGGCTTTACCATGGATTTTTTGCGGTCTCACTCGTTTAATTAAAGGAGGCAAAAAATCCATTTTGATCACTGTTTCCGGTCTGGTAGTTTTAATTTTGTCGCATAATATTACTACGCTTTTAGCAGCGCCATTTTTTGTTCTATATGTAATTTTGCTGCTGAGCGTAAATAAAAAATGGCGCTGGCCAAAATTACGTCCGTTGATTCGTAAACTTTTAATTGCCGGTTGTTGGAGTTTTGCTTTGACAGCTTTTTATTTGTTGCCAGCCTTATTTGAGCAAAATTATACCCAATTAAAAACGTGGATTCTTGGTGAATATTTTGATTATCGTATACATTTTGTCTATCCAAAACAGTTTTTTTGGGATAATTTTGGCTATGGCGGTTCTGGTTATGGCTTGAATGACGGGATTTCTTTTTTCTTAGGTTACGCTCAGTGGATTTTGATTTTCTTCACTAGTGCAGTCACTCTGTGGGCGGCCTGGTCTTTTTATCGTCGCGGTTGGCAACGTACAAAACAAATCAAAACCAAATCTTTATTTTTGACTCATGAGCAATTATTTTTAAGTTCCGGTTGGTTGATTTTGTTGGTTTTGAGTTTGTGGTTAGCGACTTATCGGGCAGCAGCGATTTGGCGATTGAACGCCAGTTGGTGGCAAATGGCGCAGTTTCCTTGGCGGTTTTTGGCAATTGCCATTGCTTTAGTAGCTGTTTTAGCGCCTTTAGGCATTACTTTTTTGCGATCTCGATTTTTGCAAAATTGGTTAATTTGTTTTGCTTGGTTGATTTTGTTAATAAGTAGTTTTTCTTATTGGCGCGGAGAAAATATTTTGGGTGACGCTAGCGACTATTATCAGGGATCGCCGGTTTACATTCGTGAACAAAGTAGTTTTGTAATGGTGGATTATTTGCCAACCAATTTTGCTAATACTTGGCAAGCAGTGCCGGAAAACGAAATCGTTTTTGAACAAAATTCATTGGCAGCTGCTCCAGAAATTCTGATAAATAAAATGGCGCATAAAAAATATCTTTTAGAAGCTAGTCAGGCTGCTAGATTAGAATTTAAAATTGCTGATTACCCGTTATGGCAAGTGATCGTCAATGAACAAGAACAAGAAGCTTCGGTTAGTGCGCACGGCAATGTGACCGCTATGCTGGAGGATGGTAAAAATGTAGTAGAATTACGTTTACTGCCGACGCCTCTGCGTCGGTGGGCAAATTTGTTAAGTGCTGGCGCGTGGCTGGCGGCAATTGGTTGTGGTGTTTATAGCTTAGCGACGAAGAAAAAATATGGCTCAAAATAAAAAAAAGATTTTAACTCAAGCTCGCGATGAACTAACTAATGAACTTGATCCAGCTGCAACTGAATTTGATGATCAAACGGTGGCAGCGGAAAGCGAAAAAATTAGCGTAGCTGATTTGAAAAAAAGATCTGTGATTGGGGCTTTTTCTTATTTTGGAACGACTTTAGTTTTGAATATTATTGCTTTGATTGCCAATTTTTTGCTAATGGCTTTTTTGGATCCAGCTGATTTTGGTATTTATGGTTTTGTGATTCAAATTAATGCGATTTTAGTTTTTTTCTCTGATGTTGGCTTGGCTTCGAGTTTGATCCAAAAGCAACGTCAGCCGAATGAAGGCGATTATCACACAGTTTTTTGGACTCAGCAAGCTTTGAGTTGGCTGATTTTTTTAATCGCTTTAATTATTGTTGCTACTGGTTTTGTCAGTGATAAAACTGGGGCGGCTGGTAATTGGATTTTGCTGGCAATGGCGCTTTCTTTCCCGTTGGCAACTTTGAAAACGGTTTCTTCTATTAAGTTAACTCGGGAAATGCAGTTCCATAAATTGATTATTCCACAAATATTTGAGCAAATTTTTTACAATTTGGTTTTAATTGTTTTGGCTTGGCGCGGTTTTGGGGTAATGGCTTACGCTTATGCTATTTTGGCGCGCAGCTTAATTGGTGTGATAGTAATGATGATTATTAAACCGTATCGACCGAAATGGCTTTTTGATCAGCAAAGTTTTAAGGGTACGATTAAATTTGGTTTAAAATTTCAAGCTAATGATCTTTTGGCTCGTATTAAAGATAATCTATTTTATTTAGTTGTGGGCTGGCAGTTACCAGCAGCGCAATTCGGCTATATTTCTTGGGCGAAAAATTGGTCCATGTATCCATATAATTTGACAGTACAAAATATTATGAATATCACCTTCCCCACTTTTTCGCGTTTACAAGACCGTTTAGATTTATTACGGCGAGCGATTGAAAAATCAATTTTCTTTATTACCACCGCCATCTTCCCTATTCTCACTGGTATGGTTACTTTTATTTATCCTTTGACGGTGGTGGTAAGTAGTTATGCCAAATGGCAGCCAGCTATTTCTTCGTTTGTACTTTTCACTCTTGCTATTGCTTGGTCGGCCATTTCTAGCCCACTCACTAATACGCTTAATGCCACTGGCAGAATTAATCAAACTTTAAAATTAATGATTTTTTGGACGATTCTTACCTGGGCGCTAACTTTCCCGTTAATGAGCTGGCTAGGTTTTACAGGGGTGGCTTGGTCAGCCTTTTTAATTTCTTTCACCAGTTTTATTCCGGTGATTTTAGTGAAAAAATTTACTCATTTCCGCCTTTGGGAAAATATTTGGCGACAATTAGTGGCGTCACTGGTGATGGCAGCGGTCGCTTTAGCTGGTCAAACTTATTGGTTACAGAATCTTGGTTGGCTAATTGCTGGCGGCATTATTAGCGGTGGTGTTTATTTAATAACGCTTTTTTTATGCGGCCGACAAAAACTTTTAGCAGAAATTAAAAGTTTAAGGAGCAAATAATGATTGGATATTTAACTGGTGAACCAATGTTTTTTTCTGATTATGTGATCATAAAAACAGCTGGTGGTGTGGGTTATAAAGTTTTTGTGAATCAAAAAACCTTAGCTCAAAATCAAATTAAAACATTGGATTTATTTACTTATTCTTATTTAAAAGAAGACCGGTCTGAATTATATGGTTTTGCTACTAGTGGCGAACTACAACTTTTTGTGTTTTTAG
>JAUNST010000019.1 GCA_030539095.1 bacterium | reverse complement strand
TGCTCCTAACAAGCCATATTCACAATGATCAGCGCAAACATCCTGCAAAGTAAACACCTGAGGATAATTTTTCTTCTGCAACAGCTCTTTCGTTTTATCTCTACCATGAACACAAGAAACCATAAAAACGGCTTTCTTATCTTGAACAAAATCAGCCTCATTTGAACATACAATTTCTACCTGTGCCCCTCTTTTTTCACCAATTTTTCGATAAAGATCTAAATAATCTACTCCAGTAATAACATGACCAGGATTGCCAAAGTTTTGGCGCACTGCCGCTTCCGTCAAACCTCTTTGTCCAGGTTTCAAATGAATTTCTTGACTAAACAAATTATTACCCTGTTCATCAATAAAAGCATTCAATTGAATAATAATCTTTTTACCTTGCATCGCCAAAGCTAAACAATCGAGAATTGGAGCAAAACGATTACGTGAAAAAATCGGCCACAAAATTACCATTGTTTCTGCCGAGCCAACCAATTTTTTAATAGCAGCGGCCACCTCTTGTTTGGTGAAAATGTTATTTTGAGCAATCGCCACTACCGCTTCGGTGACCGCAATAATATCTCCGTCGGCAATATTCTCTTTACCAAGAGCAGCGAGCACATTCTCAGTGACTATTTTTACTAAATCGTCACCACGCATAATAAAAGGCGTCTTCACGCCCATAACTATAGTGCCACATCTTTGAGAATTGAGTTGCATTAATTTACCTTTCTTAAAGGAGGGTAAATCAGCTTCCCTTTCCTATTATAACACAAACCTAAAAATTAGAAGCTCTGTTTAGCAATCTCGATGACTTCGTCCACTTCTGTAGTAGCGTCATTAGTTGCTTCAATATCTGGTTCCAAACCAGCGTCTTGAATCCAGCCGCCACCAGGCATCATCCATTTTGCGATTGTCACATTTAGGCCACCGCCACCGTCAAGATCAATTCTCTCTTGAACTAAACCTTTACCAAAAGTTTTCTCACCAATAAGTTTAGAACCAAGTTGATCTCGTAAAGCGCCAGCCACAATTTCTGACGACGAAGCGCTGCCCTCATTGATCAAAACAACCAGCGGTAAATTATACAACCGACCTTTACCAGAAGCGCTAAAATCTTGCGAATTATAGCGACCTTTTTGCGCCACAATTACACCTTTGGGAATAAATTCACTGGCGACATGAATTGCCTCACTGAAATAGCCGCCAGGATTATTACGCAGATCCAAAATTACTCCAGTTAATTGATTTTTCTGGGCGGCAATTTGTGTCACTGCGTCATTCCATTCTTGAGTCGTGCGCTCGCCAAAACGGCTCAAAGTTAATAAAGCATAGCGCTGGCCGCCTTCATTCTCCAAAAATTCCAGCTCCACCGAGTCAATCACAATTTCATCACGAGTAATTTCAACCTCAAACGGTAAATTATTATTGTAACCATCGCGTAAAAAGCTCACGGTTACTGGCTCACCTTTCTTACCACGCAAAACAGATTGAGCCTTTTCCAAAGTCCAAGCATAAGAATCTTCATCAACGCCAGCTTGTTTATCCTTAACGTGCATAATGTAGTCGCCCGCTTGTACGCCAAGTTTTGCTGCCGGACCTTCATTAATTGGCGCGACCACCGCTAAAGTTTTATCCTTATAACCCAACTCCACTCCAATACCGTAAAAACTCCCAGCCAAATCTTCTTCAGAAATCTTTTTTGTTTCCGCAGGCAAATACATGGTATAAGGATCATCCAAAGCAGAAACCATGCCAGAGACAGCTCCATCAACCATTTTGTTAATATTAAAATCATTAGGTTCAAGATAACGCTGTTCTAGCAAATCCCAAACTTTCCAAAAAAGATCAAAACTAACCGCAGCAAATTTGCTTGGCTGACCTGAATAACTTAAAACAGTTTTTTGATCTCCGGATAAAGCTGGCCACCAAGATGTAGCCTTATAACCAACAAACAAGCCGCAGGCCAAAACCAGTATATAGCTGAGAATTTTATCGACGCTCACCCATCTTTTCTGCTGCATGTATTTTTAAACTGTTTGAGTAAATGGCAATAAAGCCAAATGACGAGCCCGTTTAATTTCCAACGCCAATTGACGCTGCTGTTTTTGAGTTAAACCAGTTTTATCTCGGCTCAAGATCATACCTTGATTAGAGATAAAATTCTTCAACATATCCACGTCTTTGTAGCTAAACTTAAAATCTTTTTTAACTACCACTTTTGGCGCACGAATGCTCTTGTTTGGTCGTTCTCTTCTCGGTTTTTTATTCATCATAATTATTTTCCTTTTTCAATTTCAAATTAGAAAGGAATATCGTCCGTATCCTCAATCACTGCCACTTCATCACTGGCATTATCTTCTTCCGCTGCCGGAGCGGCAGGCTCTGTAGCAGGCATTTCTCCAGCTGGAGCATCACCTTTGCTACCGAGAAGAATCATATTCTCAACAATAATTTCGGTGGTGCGACGTGGCTGGCCATCTTTAGTTTGCCAATCGCGAGTCTGCAAACGACCCTCAACATAAACCTTACTGCCTTTATGCAATAAATTTTTGCAAATTTCTGCCAACTTTGACCACACCACTAGATTATGAAATTCAACATTACTTTGACGTTCACCACTTTCGCTCACCCAATCTCTGTTTGTAGCTAAACCAAAAGAGCAAACTTGAGTTTGATTTGGGGTATAGCGACATTCCGGATCTCGAGTTAAATTACCGATAAGCATGACTTTGTTCAAAGATCTTGTAGACATATTCCTTTTCCTATATTCTTTTAATAAATCCTTTTAAATTAATCTTTCACTACCAACAAACTACGTAAAATTTCTCGTTTGAAATCTACACTCTTACACACTAAAGAGACTTTATCAACCGGCAACTTTAACACCAGATGAGTATAGACTGCTTCCTCATGCGCTTTACCATCTTTTTTGACTTTATAAGCCAAAGATTTTTTGCCCCAATCTTGAGTTTCAACGATTTCACCGCCGTTTTTGCCAATTAGAGTGACAATGCTATCTTGAATAGAATTCAACTCAGCGGCAGTGTAACCACTACCAACCAAGTACGTCAACTCGTACTCACGCGTGGGGATTTGTTTTTTAGCCAACAGGCCCATATTTACCTTTCTCTTACCTACTACGCTGTCTAATCATTACTCTGGAATTCTGTTTTATACAGAATTGATTAGACTTCAGGGGTATTGTATCACAAAAAACTTAATAAGTAGCAGTAATCGTATAAACAATGTCGTTGGTATAAACACCAGCATTATTTTGCGCGTCTAAAGACAAACGATAACAAACGTCATAGGTGTCATTTTGCTCTCCTGTAACCACATCGCTATAAGCGATTACCGGAGAACTTTGCAACAAATTTGTAGCAAAACGCGTATATTTTTGACTGGCGAAAATGCTATTTGAGCTACCATTACCAGCAACCTTGGCAACAGTATAACCCAAACCAGTTTTGTCTGGGCTTGTCCAAGAATCGCTCGCCACCGGCGAAAGAGCAGCCTGCCAACCAAAATTAGGAATACAGTCGCGATTAATCGTAGCTGCATCAATTAAACCCTCATTGCTGCAATTACTAGTTCCGTTACGGATCATATTTCCACTCTGGGCCACCGTAATTGCATATCCGCCAGGAGCCGAAGATAAAATTTCCAATTGATGCGCCGCGTCCGTGAAAGTACTCATCATCGGCGAACCAAAATCGACCAACATTGGCGCACTAGCAACGGTGGTGGCTGTATTACAAACGACAGTTTGCTCAGCCACCCCAGAGATCAAAAAGGTTAGTTGGGGCGTCACTTTGGCCGTAATTAAAACATCTTGAGTCATGGCACTAATCAAAACATCTCGATCAGAAACTAAATACTGACTCACCTCGCCACTTGATAAACCAGCGTAATAACCATTGCGCAAAAGCTGAATTTTACCAGGAATAATAACTGCTTCGTTAATAGTTTGTCCTACCGCCAAGGCTGGATTAATCAAACCAGAAATTTTAATTTGATTATTGCCAGTGGCGAACTGATCGCCAATAGCACCAGTTCCTGTATACGGGCAAAGAAAACCAAAATAACGAACAAAATTAGAACCGACCGCTTGCGCTTGCGCCAAAGTTAACTCCTGATTAGTCGCAAGGTCATAGTAAATCGTCCCGATTTGAGTCGCTGCTGTCTGGAAAGTAAAGCCGTTCACCGTCACTGGACAAGTTACCGAAACTTGATCAGCTTCAACAGGATAAACAAAAGCATTTTCTTGAGGAACTCCGCCATTCCATAGCCCATTTGTTTGACCCAAATTAGCAGCATCCGTAGCCGTAGGAATTAAAACCCGCACTACCCCATTAGCCACCGCCGCTTCAGTCACAAAACCAATATCCAGATTAGCCACCTCGACACTTTGAGCCTGAGCGAAAGCAGCACAAAACAAGCTTAAAAAGCCAACCACCAACGCTCCAGTCTTAACTCGACCAAAATTGCTCATTTTTGCGTCTCTCAAATTTACATCCGGGCTCGCACTAGACCGATCAAATCCTTGATTTGCTGGCCATTTAAACGCCCATCCGCCCGTAAAGTAATCTCTTTCAACAATTCCCCTGCTTCCAGATAGGGATTATCAATCATTCGTTTAAGTTTTTCCTCTTCCCGTTTCTGCACTTTATCCACCAAGCGTTGACGTTGTACCGTCATTAAACGGCCATCAGCTCTTTCAGCGATCATATTCAGAAGCTGATAAGTATCTAGATATTGACCTTCAACATAACTGCGCATCAACTCTTCCTCACGTTGTTGCACTGCCGAAACCAAATCTTTTTTCTGTTCTTCAGTAAGTTCACCCACAGCAATTTCCTCGAGTAAATAATTCGCCATCACCAATTGATTGTCAATTTTTTTGCGAATTTCTACTTCTTCTCGATCTTGCAAAAGACCAATTAATTCTTTTGTCTGAGTTTCGGTAATTTCCGCTTGAGCAATAGCGTCTAAAATAAATCTCGCGCTGAGATTATTGCGGCCAATCATGTTTTTTAAACGATCATATTCACGTCTTTGCACTTCGCGAACTAAGATCGTAATCTGGTCATTAGTTAAACGACCGTCAAAACGTTCACCAATTTTGCGCAACAAGGTTCGAGCTTCCAGATGTTCATTTTGAATCATCTTGCGCAATTTTTCCTCTTCTACTTTTTGCTCTTCACGAGTCTTAAAAACATTAGCCCCGCCATTTTGATCTTTAGCAAAATTATTGTTTTTTCCCTCTGGAGGGCGATAACCAGAATCATTAGTTTTTTTCGGCACGAAACTTAATTTATCCATCTGCGCCTGAAAGTTTTTACCTTGATTTGACGGCGTCGCTGGACGATTATTTTGATTATCGCGATTTTGAGTTTGCCCCTGGTTTGGACCGGGCACTTTTTGCACATTATTTTGACCATTCGCCGGAGCATTGTTAAAAGTCGGTGGCGCAATTGGCGGCAAAAAATCATCTTGATTATTGTTACTATTTTGATTGAAATCATCAGCCATACACAACCCTTCTTCTTTGTATTCCTAATCATTCTAAAGCATTTTTTACGAAAATGCAACCGCTGAAGCTGTTATAATACGGCTTATGGCACTTTCTATTGGAATTGTTGGCCTGCCCAATGTGGGCAAGTCAACCCTTTTCAACGCTTTATTAAAACAAAATTTAGCCCTGGCAGCTAATTATCCTTTTGCCACAATTGAGCCCAATATCGGAATTGCGGCTGTCCCAGATGACCGCTTAGCACCGCTAGCAAAAATTGTCCACACGCAAACGCTCAAGCCAGCCACAATTGAATTCGTAGATATTGCTGGGTTGGTAGCTGGCGCCAGTCAAGGCGAGGGTTTAGGCAATCAATTTTTGGCGCATATTCGCAACACTAATGCCATTGCGCACGTCTTGCGAGCTTTTAACGATCCAGACGTAATCCGTGAGGGTAGCCGGACTCCGCTCGACGATCTAGAAACCGTACACCTAGAATTACAATTGGCTGATCTAGCCACAATTGAAAAACAGCAAGCGCCAAAAGGCGGCATGAGCTCACAAGATAAGCAAAAATTTGCTCAAATCGAGAAATTTGGCGATTTTTTGCGTCAAGGGAAAAACGTTAATCAATATCTCGAGCAACTTTCTTCTCCAGAAGAAAAGTTGCTAGCACAAAAAATCGCCAAAGACCTAGGTTTACTAACTGCTAAAAAAGAAATTTTTGTTTTTAATGTTGACGAAGCAGAATTGCCACAAACAGAAGAATTACGACAAAAATTTGCTCAAGATTTACAAGTTTCACCAGAGAAAATTGTCATTGTCTCTGCTAAAATTGAAGCCGAATTAGGACAACTTGAAGAAGCTGAGCAAAACGCTTTTTTAGCTGAACTCGGTTTAAAGCATTCAGGTTTAGCTCGCCTAGCGCAAGTGGCTTACCAAACTCTCAACTTGCAAAGTTTTTTAACTGCTGGCGAGCTCGAAGTTCGTGCCTGGACAATTGCCCAAGGCACAAAAGCCGCTCAGGCCGCCGGCGTCATTCATACCGATTTTATCGACAAATTCATCAAAGCTAAAATCGCCAATTACAATGATTTTATTCAGCTGAGCGGCTGGAAGGCTGTTTCTGACGCCGGCAAAATCCGTCTTGAGGGAAAAGATTACTTAATGCGCGACGGCGACATTGTTGAGTTTTTACTGCGCAATTAAACTTCGCGCCGCCCTTCCAGGGCGCGCATCAAAGTTAAACCATCGGCGTACTCAATATCTGCACCAATCGGTAAACCGTGACCAATTCTGGTGATTTTCAACTTGTCTGCCAAACCTTTTTGCTTAATCAGTTGAGTAATATACATCGCCGTCGCCTCGCCCTCCATAGTCGGATTGGTCGCCAAAATTAATTCCTCCACCCCATCTAAACGTTTCACTAAATCCGCCAGATATAGCTCATCTGGACTAACGTGATTTAACGGATCAATACAGCCATGCAAAACGTGATAAAGACCGTGATATTGCTCACTTCGCTCCAAAGCCAACAGATCCAAAGGCTGCTCCACCACACAGAGCAATTTTCGATCGCGCTCTGTATCCTCACAAACTGAGCACGGATCGTGATCCGAAATTTGATGACAAATACTGCACAAACAAGTCTCTTTTTTCAACGCCACCAGCTTAGCCGCGAAATCTTCCAGCTCGCTCTCAGGGTTATGCAATAAATAAAACACCAGGCGTTGAGCGCTCCGCGGACCGATTCCCGGCAAAGCCGCAAACTTCTCAGCTAAACGATCGATCACTTTAGGTAACTTTTGCATTTTGACGTTTATAATTGTTCTAATTTTGTGATCACTTGTTGGTGAACTTCTTCTACTGATCGCGTGGCATCAATTTTGATCATTCGTTTACCGCCATCCGCGCGATAGAGCTTCAAATAGGCTTGTCGCACCTGCTGATGAAATTTAAGGCCAGCTTCTTCCAAACGATCCAGCTCTTCCACCTTTTGAATTCTTTGCAAACCAACCTTAGCCGGCGCATCAAGTAAAAAAGTTACATCTGGCTGGATACCTTCCGTAGAAATTTTATTCAATTTTTTGATTAAAGTCGTGCCAATACCTCTAGCTACGCCCTGATAAACCACACTACTGTCTGGACCTCTATCCATCAAAATAATTTCGCCCTTTTCCACGCCAGGAGCGATTACTTCTCGATAAAGTTGCGCCCGCGCCGCCTGGAAAAGCAAAACTTCTGTTAAAGTTTGCATCTCTTTATTACCGTTATCCAACAAAATATCTCTAATTTTCCCGCCAATGCGCGTACCAGAAACAGCATGAACGATCTTCGATTTTTTGCCTTGCTTCTGCAAAAAATCGCACAAAAGTTGCACTTGAGTCGTTTTGCCCACTCCGTCGCCACCCTCAAAAGTAATCAGTAAACCCTTTTTCGCCATTTTACCCCTTCACCAAGTAAATTTTAGCTAATTTCACAAAAACCCACCTGCCCCGAGTAGACCAATTCGAGGACAAAGCTTAAGAAAAAATTTATCGTCTAGATTACAATAAATTTCCCTACTCACCACTTATATCACATTTGAAATTTTTTTGTAGAGGCAGTTTAAAGCTGCTGTGATAAAAATAAAACCCCCGGTTAATCTTACGATTAATCGAGGGTTTCGGTTTAAGGTTGTTAGTTGTTCTCCGCCAAGAAAGAGGACGTTTCTTCGCCTTTGACAAAGCGCCTAATCCATTCAGCAATCATTGGCGCCAAGTCAAAAATCTCGCACTGGCAAACATCCTTCGCCAGATGAGCTCGCGAAACCGAGTTCGTCGTCAACAAAAGGAAGTTTTTAGGCAAACCTGCCAGTTTTTGCAGCGCATCCTTCGCCAAGATGCAATGAGTGACGAAAGCGATGACTCGCTCCGCTCCATGCTCGTAGGCGTATTTCACTGCTGAGATCAACGTGCCACCAGTACTGAGAATGTCATCCGGGACAATGACCGTCAAACTAGTCAAGTCTAAATGTTGCAACACATTCCGGCTAGTCTGGTTCGTCTCGTCCATCGACCTTTTTTTCGGTAAGAAGAAGAGCGGCACTTTCAAGTTTGTGGCAAATTCACCACAAGTCTTAATCGCTCCGTCATCCGGGACCATGATAACCGTGGTTTCTTCATTGACCAAGCCGTTTGCCAGTAAGAACTCACGGCAGAGTTTGCGGCCGCTCAGATTTTCGAAGCGCTGCCTTTTGCCCATCGCTCGTACTTGAGGCGAATGCAAGTCAACCGCTACTAGCTGTTTAGCACCAGCATTTTCGATGTCGCGAACACAATTTGCCGCAAACGCCGGTTCTCTCTTGGCGATTTTGTCTTCTCTGGCAAAAGGCCAACAGGGAGCGATTGCAGTGATACGCCGACCATCGCAGATTTTAGCCGCTGCTACCATTTGCTCCAGCTGCGTCTTCATCTGCGCACCGATGTCGTAATCTTGAATCACGAAAGTCTCGCGTCGACGAATCGTATGAGCCAGTTTGGCCCGAGTATCCCCATCATCGAAGTGCTGAATCGAGTTCGGCAAATATTCAATTGACCAAGAAGTATTCTCCTTTAGCCAAGCAACAATACCCGCCGCCAGTTCGCTCTCCCCCGCCGCGACAATGGCCAACTTTTTGGGCATAATCGTCTCTCCTTTCTCAAGTCTTGCCTCAGTCTTACAGTTTCCATTTGGTAAAGAGCAACCCTCCATTCCTCACAACCTAAACCAAGCTCGATTCTAACATAAATGTGCAAAACTATTATAAGCAGTTTTAAGGAGCCTATAACTTTTTAAGCATCGCCCTATAATTAAAATTTGCCGGTTGTTGATAAAACGTGCAAATCTGTTATAATGCCTATTTATGAAGCAAATTCCTGTTCAAGTGAAATATTTCGAAACCGGCTTACCGCAGCTTGGCTATCAAAGCGAAGGTGCGGCGGCGTTTGACTTCTATACACGCCAAAATATGACCTTAGCGCCGCGCCAAGTGACTTTAGTGCCCACCGGCGTTGCTCTTGCCTATCCCAAAGACTACTGGTTACTGGTTGCTGCTCGCAGCAGCTTGCAAAAACTTCACTTACAGCTAATCAACGGTGTGGGCGTGGTAGATGCCGATTATTGCGGCGACGAAGACGAAATTCGCCTTCTAATTTACAATTTTGGCGAACAAACGGTGACGATTAAAAAAGGAGAACGTTTAGCGCAAGGAATTTTAATTGCACGCACACAAGCTAAATTTACTAGCGTGGGAAAACTAGACAATCCCAATCGCGGCGGCATCGGTTCCACTGGCAAATAGAGTACTTAGGACCTTTTGGGACTTTTAAGGACTTTTTAGGACTTGCATTATTTAGGCTAATTTGAGATGCCAAACGCTAGTTTGAGCAGAAAGTTCAATTTTTTCCAACACTTGACAACGTGTGAACATTGCTTGGTTGAATAGCTTTACACCATCACCAAAAAAAACTGGTTCTAAGGTTAAATAAATTTCGTCAACTAATTTCTCTTGCAAAGCTTGCTGATAAAGATGCGCTCCTCCGCAGATAGCTATTTCCGGCAGAGTTTTTTCGTGCAAAGTCTGCATCAGCTCAGCCAAAGGCATTTTACCGCTCACAAAAAGTTGTTTTTCAGTCTCTGAAAAAAATTCGTTCAAGGCCGTTGCCTGAGGAAAATCCTCAGGTTTACTGGTATAAATAATCGTTTTACGTCCAGGCAACGGCCGGCCAATAGTGCGATAAGTGGTGCTACCCATCAGCAAAGTGCCAATTTGACGAGAAAGCTTATTAAACCACTGCCGATCTTCGGCGCTCGTCCAAACAGTAGAATTTTGCTCTTTTGTTTGGGCGATATAGCCGTCTAAGCTGCTGGCTACAATTAAAATTTTTTTCATAATTTCATTTAACGATTTTTCTTAAACCATTGGCGTCTAGCCTGTTTTTTCTCTGTCGCCGGTTTAGCTTGATCAGGCGTAATTACTTTTTTCTCCCGAAAATCTACCGTGATCACGTTTTCCGGAATTAAACGATCAAGCTGAATTTGTCCACCATATAAAGCTCCAGTGGTAAAATCTTCATTAAAACCTTGTTTTAATAAATAGTCGCGATAAAGATCTAAAGTCCGCTCTTTAGCCAGCGTTTGCACTTGTTTTACCGATAAATGAGGATTTTCCCCTTGAGCTAAACGCAACTGAGCACGCAAAACACCTTCAAAATCAAAATCATTAGTTAATTTTTCCGTTTCTTGATACTGAGTCTGAGCAATTTGTTGCAATTCCCACTCTGTTTGTTTTTGCGCCAAACGACCACGCATTTCAGTGGCAAAAGCCTGTACCGCCGTAGCTTGTTGCTTTTCTTTTTCCTGACCAACCTTAAGCACCAAAGCCAGTTTATAGTCAATTCTTGGCGTTAAAAGCAATTTAACGAGCTGATCCGCTTGCTGCCATTGGCGCGGACTCCAATCGGTGGTCCCTTTTTTCTCCCATTGGCGTAAAGTCTCCACCGCTAAAGCTAAATCAGCAATTTCCTGAAAAAGATCGTTCAAGAAAGCTTCATTAAGTCGTCTTTTTTCATTCTCCATTTCGCTGGCAAGCTCTCCAGTAGATTTTCTACCTAACAAAACGGCATCTATGTCTTGGCTCAAAACAGCATTTCTAGCTTGACGATCATCGCTCACTTCGAAAGAAAAAGAACTATCGTGTTCCCTACTCATGTTCTCCCTTAAATTGCAAAATCTTTTCTCGTACAAAAGCTTGTATTAAATCGAGTAAACGCTCGCCAATTGCCGTGAACGGTTTACTAATCGTGGTTTTAGTCAAAGCTACCAAGTGTTTTTGTACTGGCAAAACTAAAGCAGAAACTTGAACAAAAGTTTTTTGCCACAAAATAAAATAGTACAAAATCGCCAAAGCACCAAAAAAAGCCAAAATGGCCAAAAAAAGCAAACCTAAATTATTGAGTAACAAACCAAAACCTAAACTGATAATAGCAAAAACACTGGTAGCCGCTAAAGACACGATTAGCAGCAATCTATCCTGAGCAAAAAGCTGCATTTGCTGAGCTTGATAAATTTGCCACTGCTCCCACTTTTCGTTGTCGCCAGCGTAATCCGCGAGAAGCTTTTCTAAGAGTTTTTTATGTTGACGCAACTGAGAAATCATAGTATGATGATAACATCGAGGTTAATAAAAATCAAGTCAGAAAGGCTGCATGAAAAAATTAGGTATGAAAACGGGATTGTTCGCGCTTTGCGGCATTTTCGTCGGCGGTTTCGTTTTAGTGTTAGGTATGACTCTTGCTACTCGTTTAATGTCTTGGCCACTTTATCGCCAAAATATTAATCTTAATTCCACTAGCGATCAAAACTATTTTAGCGCCGAAGGCAAAGCGGTTGTCAATTCCGTTCCAGACGAAGTAACGGTAAATTTAGGCGTCACTCAAACTGAAAAAACTGTAGAAATTGCGCAAGCTCAAGTTAATCAAACTATCGAGAACATCAAAACCAATTTGCAAAACTTAGGCGTAGAAAAACAAAATATTCAGACGCAGAATTATTCGGTTTATCCTAGCTACGACTGGAGTCAAAACGTAGAAAAAATTGTCGGTTACACCGTCAGCACAGATTTAGAAGTTAAATTAACCGATTTTGACTTACTCAATCAAGTAATTGATGTGGCTGCTAGCAATGGCGCTAATCAGATTGGCGGCGTTAATTTTAGCTTAAGTGAAACCAAACAAGAGGAATTAAAAAAGGAAGCTCGTCAAGAAGCAATCGCTCAAGCAAAAAGTAATGCTCAAGAGCTAGCACAATTAACAGGCATTAAACTTGATCGAATTATTAATGTCTACGAATACACCGACAGCGATACTAATGCCAATCTTTTCTCTAGCAAAATGGCTGTGGCAGAAGACGCAGCTGCTGGCACCACTATCGAAGCCGGAGAAGCTTCATATACTTATCACGTTAATTTAACTTATTCTACTAATTAAGTTTTAAGAAAACGATCACAAAAAATCCTCCTTTTAAAGGAGGATTTTTTATTTATCACCTAAAAAATAAATTATTTTTTAGGTGATTTTTTTGGTTTTTTAATCTCATCCGCTGTCACCGCCCAAGTATCCAAAAGCACCATCGGCTGACCACAGCAACAAAGTGGACCGCCACCAACAAGGGTCACCACCACTTCATTATTACAGATGTCGCATTTATAATGTTCACCTTTTTTCTTAACCATAAATTCCTTTCTGTTTTTATTATATTAAGCTTGCCTCCAACTTTTTAATTATTAAATCATCAACTTTGCTGCTCTTAATGCCAATAAAAAGCCTGCTTAAAAAGCAGGCTTTCTTTTTTACAATTAAACAAACGTTTAATATTCTTCGCGAGCCACCTCATAAAAACCTTGAGCGTGTTCGCAGGAAGGACAAATTTTTGGCGGAGTTTTACCGACGTGGATGTAACCACATTCGCGGCAAATCCAAACTTTATCTGTCTCTCGATCAAAGAAGCCACTTTGCACCAATTTCAACAACTTTTGATAACGAGTAGCGTGACCACCTTCTGCTTTAGCAATAGCTCTCATTCGACGAGCGTATTCAGGATAACCTTCGCTATCAGCAATATCTGCAAATTGCGGATACATTTCATTTTCTTCATGCAATTCTCCGGCAATCGCTGCTTGCAAATTTTCTTCCGTAGTAGCGCGCACATTTGGCACACCAACGCCATCCAAAACCAAATCACCAACATTTTCTGGCTTCTTTTTCATTTCCACAATCCATTTAAACAAATTACTACCGTGCTCTCTTTCTTGATCAGCAGTCTCTTGAAAAATTGCCGCAATTTGCTCATAGCCCTCTTTTTTTGCTGTGCTAGCATAAAAAGTGTAGCGATTACGAGCTTGACTCTCGCCCAAATAAGCTTGAGCCACATTAAGATAAGTTTTCTCCATCTTAATTCCTCTCTTGTCTACAAATTTATAATCACCCTGCAAGCACCCATTGTATCATCTCTTGCGCAAATGCCAAAGTGGATTCAGCAGCAGTTAAACGACTGCCGTTATACTCGACTAAATCGAAATTAAAAGTTTTCGGTAAATGCAATTGTTGATAAATTTTTTGTACTAGAGGCAAAGGTAAGCCCTGCTCATAAGGTAAATTAACAGCCCAATTACCGCTAGTAGCTTGAGCAAAATCAACTTTGCCCGCTATTACGTCCAAATCAAAACTTAAATGCAGATGTGGAAATTGATCAACAAAACTTTGTAATTGCTTTAAAGTCCCAGCAAAATCTTTCTGCCACTGCTGTTGACCCAAAACGCGAATTTTTTTCTCCCGAAAAAAATTCGCCACTGGCGTTTCCATATCTAAATTGCCCACGTAGAGCAAATTTTCTAAAGGTATTTTTTGCGCCACCAAAGCCTCAATGTCTATATTATCAAAATGAGTAAAAAACGGCCGCACCCACATACCATGGAAATTACCAGTTTCAGATTCAGCAGTCAAATTAAAATCATCATGCGAATCAAACATTAACAAAGCCACTTCTGAAGCCGGGAAACGCCGCAAATCCGCCAACAAGCTAGCAAAACTAACCATGTGATCGCCGCCGATCACAATTTGCCGCTCTTGTTGATTTTTTGCTAGCAAAAAATCAACTGCTTGCGCGCATTCGCGCGCCACCAATTCTAGATAGGCATTCCGGTTCAAAGCTTTTAAGCTAGACGAATCGCTAAAAGTGAAAATGCTCGACTCTTTCCGCCAGGGCGCCGCAATCATTTGCGGCGCCTCCAAGCAAGCTTTTAAATCACAGCTTACACCTCGCCACAACCGACGAATACCTAAATTACAATTTAGCAAATTAATAGTCATAAAAATAAAACAGAAATTTTAACGCAGAAGTAATCTTTTCTTTTGCGCTTTAAATTCGTCCACTGTAATCGCGCCCGCTTCTTTAAGATCCCAAAGTTTTTTCAATTCATCCGCCGTGCTTAAATATTGCTCATCCGCCTGCACCGATTTTTCTCTAAATTCACTCACTTGATCACCTAAAATATTGCAAAAACGCCGCAATTCGCGCTTGTATGCCCAACCAAAGCAATGATCTTCTCCCTGATCATCAATAATTAACTGACCAAAAAATAACCCTGTTTCAAAACGAACGTTGGCAATTTGTAAATAAGAAATTTCTTTATTGTCGCTACCGTAAAAAGCCCGCCGATCCAAAATAAAAAGCCTCTTTTGAGTAGCTACCAAAAGCACAATCGTAGCGCTAGTGAAAACTCGTAAAAGACCGATTACCTCTTCATCTTCATCGATGATTTTTGGCAACATACGTCTTTCCTTATGCACTCCCCACAAACTCACGTAACCTAATTTTGCTACTTGTTCGTCTATGAGTTTTTTTGTTGTGCTCATATTAGACCCTTCTGATTTTTTTTCTTAAATTTTCTACTAATAAATTTGCTTGATAAGCCAACTTATTAATCACTAGATCTTGTGCATGTAAATAAGCAAAGTCTTCACCGCCAAAACCGCGTTTAAAAACAGACAATTTAGCAAAACGGTGATGTTCGTCGCCCTCT
Source organism: bacterium (assembly GCA_030539095.1). GTDB lineage: Bacteria > Patescibacteriota > Microgenomatia > UBA1400 > PJMF01 > JAUNST01. Next base: position 759 of record JAUNST010000019.1, on the reverse strand, counting down.
GGGGCGACGCCCCAAAAGTTATAACGCGTCAAACCACGTTTTTTAGCTTCCTTAATCGCCGCCCACTGCAGGGCGGCAGCGCCAGGATATTTCCGCGCCAAAGCGGTGGAAGCACCATAATGATAAACCGCTTCTTGTCCGTAAAAAATAATCATCGCCTGAGCTAAAAGTTGATCTTGATAATAAGCGCTATAAAGAATCACTTCATCATCTGGCACGAAAGCAGCAAACTGTTTTTGCCAATATGGCAAAGAAAAGGGCACGAATTTTTGCCTTTGCGCTGTTTCTAATTGTAATTGATAAAAAGCTTTAATTTCTTTTTCATCTTGTTTAGCCACAATTTTAATTTCTTCTTTTTCCGCCTTACGAATCTCGTAACGAGTACTTTTGCGCATTTGTGCCAAAAGCTCATCTTCCGTCAATTCCAAGCTTAAACGATGAGTTAACTCAGCATGCAAATGCATTGGCGCAGGCACAAAGCCTAAATCAGTAAAAATTCGTCGACTTTGTTCATTATCTTGCAGCTGCGGCCGACAACGCACAAAAACCGCTTTTTCTGCTGCTGCTAAACGTCGCAATTCAGCACCAAAAGCAGCGATTAAATCTTGATCATACCATTCAAAAATCGGTCCACCTGGCAAAATTAAATGACGCCCGCGCTTAGCATCCTCACGAATCAAAAGCATTACTCCAATTAACTCCTCATTCTGATAAAAACCGCGATAAAAAACCGCCTGACCTAACTGGACATAAAATTGC